>JAGOGN010000239.1 GCA_017996675.1 Lachnospiraceae bacterium
GCTCGCTCTGTTCCATGATAAATATTCGTCTGTTCAACTGATACCGTAAACTTATTGAACATTGTAACATGAATTTCTTTTCTCTCGTTCTGCAAATAAGGCCACTCTCCCTTTATTTAAAAGCTTTTACTTTTTCGTAAATGCTTTTTGCGTCTAAACCATATTTTTTAATTAATTCTGCAGCTGGTCCAGACTCGCCAAATGTGTCCATTACACCAATTCTTAAAATTTGTGTAGGCGCTTTTTCACCTAACAGTTCACTGACAGCTCCACCTAATCCGCCAATGATTGAATGCTCCTCGACTGTAACGATTTTTTTCGTCTTCTTCGCTGCTGCCACAATCAATTCTTCATCCAAAGGTTTGATTGTATGAATATTAATTACCTGAGCAGAAATTCCGTCTTCTTCCAGTAATTTTGCTGCTTCCAATGATTCGCTAACACACAATCCTGTTGCAACAATGGTAACGTCAGTTCCTTCTTTTAAAATTACACCTTTTCCAATTTCGAAATGGTAAGTAGCTTCATCGTTAATCACGGGAATCGCTAATCTTCCGAATCGAAGATAGACTGGTCCTTCATACTCACATGCTGCTCTAACAGCTGCTCTTGCTTCTACATCATCTGCAGGATTGATGATTACCATACCTGGAATGGTACGCATTAATGCAAGATCTTCATTACACTGATGTGTAGCACCGTCTTCTCCTACCGAAATTCCTGCATGTGTTGCTCCTATTTTAACATTTAAATGTGGATAACCGATGGAATTACGAACCTGTTCAAAAGCTCGTCCAGCTGAAAACATTGCAAAAGAACTCGCAAAAGGAATTTTACCACAAGTTGCCAGTCCAGCCGCGATTCCTGTCATATTGGCTTCTGCAATTCCACAGTCAATATGTCGATTAGGAAAAGCTTTTTGAAAAACAGAAGTTTTAGTTGCTCCTGCTAAATCTGCATCCAACACAACTAAATTCTCATATTCTTTACCTAATTCTGCTAATGCATTTCCATAACTATCTCTGGTAGCGATTTTCTTTATTTCTGACATATTGATTCACCTGCCTTTTCTAATTCCGCCATTGCTTGTTTAAATTCTTCTTCATTTGGAGCTTTTCCGTGCCATCCAGCGTTATTCTCCATAAATGAAACTCCCTGTCCCTTTTGTGTTTTCATGATAATTGCACATGGTTTTCCTTTTACTTCTCTCGCTTCTTTTAATGCTTTTTCGATTTCATCAAAATCATTTCCACTGATGCTTATCACATGAAACTGAAATGCTTCAAACTTCTTATCAATTGGATTTGGTGAACAAATATCATCAATGCATCCATCAATTTGCAAACCATTATTATCTAAAATTACAACCAGATTATCTAATTTTCTGTGTCCTGCAAACATTGCTGCTTCCCAGATCTGGCCTTCTTGTATTTCACCATCACCAACCATTGCATAAACACGATAATTCTTATGGTCCATTTTTCCTGCTAATGCCATTCCAACTGCTGCCGATAAGCCCTGTCCCAAGGAACCGCTAGACATATCTACTCCAGGAATATGTTTCATATCTGGATGTCCCTGCAGATAGGATCCAACGTGTCTTAATGTTTTCAAATCCTCTACTGGAAAAAATCCTCTATTTGCCAATGTAGAATAAAGACCTGGTGCACAATGTCCTTTTGACAAAACAAAACGATCTCTCTCCTCCATCTGTGGCTGCTTTGGATCAATGTTCATTTCTTCAAAATAAAGATAGGTCATCATATCTGCTGCGGATAATGATCCTCCTGGGTGTCCGCTTTTTGCGCTAAAAACTGCGTTCAAAATCCCTTTGCGGATTTCGTTAGCCTGTTTTTGTAATTCTACTTTTGTCATAGCGTTTTCCTTTCTTAAACTATTTATAATTGTGTTCTTCCTTCAAGTGCTCTCAATAATGTTACTTCGTCAATGTATTCTAAATCTCCGCCAACTGGTACTCCACTCGCAATTCGCGTGACTTTTATTCCTGTTGGTTTGATTAGTTTGCTAAGATACATTGCTGTGGTTTCACCCTCTAAGCTTGAATTCGTGGCAATAATCACTTCATCTACATCTTTTTCCAGCCGAAGAATGAGTTCTTTTAATTTGATATCTGCTGGTCCAATTCCTAACATGGGGGAAATGGCTCCATTTAATACATGATATACACCCTCATATTTTCCTGTTTTTTCATAGGCAACCATATCTCTGGAATTTTCCACGACCATGATTGTTTTATGATCCCTTTGGTCATTTCGGCAAATCGGACATAATTCCGCATCAGTCAGTGTAAAACAATCCTTACAATAACGGACATTATTTCTTGCCTCGGTCAATACTTCAGCCAGCCGATCCACTTTTTCTTTTGGCAAGTTCAGAATATGAAAAGCCAAACGTTGTGCAGATTTGACGCCTATTCCAGGAAGTGACGAGAGCTCTTCAATCAGTTTACTTATTTGACTGCTGTAATAATCCATTGTTTACTCCATTCTAGAATGGAAATCCTCCGCCCATTCCGCCAAGGCCTCCTGTGATTTTTGACATGGATGATTCACTCACTTCATCCATTTTACGAAAGGCTTCATTTGTAGCAGCCATAATCAGATCCTCCAGCATTTCAATATCATCTGGATCTACTACTTCCTGCGCAAGCTTCACGCGTACTACTTCTTTTTTACCAGATACGGTCACTTCTACAGCGCCACCTCCTGCAGTAGCAGTTACTTCCTGATTCTCCATTTCTTTCGTAGCTTCTTCCATCTGACGCTGCATCTTTTGCGCCTGTTTCATTAAATTATTCATATTTCCTGGCATTCCACCTGGAAATCCTCCACCTCTTTTTGCCATAATAGCCTCCTATTCTTCCTCAAAATCAATATCCATATGGATAATTTTTTCTAAATCTATAAATGAATCTTCATATGGGCC
>JAGOGN010000240.1 GCA_017996675.1 Lachnospiraceae bacterium
CATGGAATCCTGCCTACTCCAATTTATCAGCCCAATCTTAACCCTAATCTTTCTATGCAGCGCTAAATTGATAAACAGCAAATCGTTTTACATAGGTAGCAAATCTTGATTTCTTTCCATCCACGTTTATTATCCATCGCTCTGGTCTGTATTGCATCTCCAACACAATGTCTCGCAAAACTATAGAACCATACTTTTCCATCAACTTAGCCATCAACCTGCAACATCGCTCAAACTCTTTGTTCATTAGCATCTCCTTCCCGCTTTCATAAAGCTTTTTCTTTCTATCCTACCGTGAAATGAACGCCCAGACATTGATAGAAAACTGATTGAAATTTGAGCATTTTTCAAAAGAACATTTGTTCGTTTATGTATTCTGTGATATAATTTAGATATTCCATCGCAACTAGCATTTGATGGAACACGAACTTAAACCTTTTGAGGAGATGATTGATTGAACCGAGTTGATTTTCATACGATATCTGCAATTCTATTCCAACATTTAAAAGAAGCAGATACGTCACAAATAGATTATGTGTATATGATTTTTGCCAGCTTTTCCAATGATACTGAAGATTTTATGTATGATAATGGACTAGTCTGCAAATGGATCAAAGGGCAGGCGAAGGTCAGCCCTAGAATCGTTAATTATTATGTGGATGATTCCCACAAGGAAGCTATGTATCAGGATATCGAAAAGGAACTTTTTCCTTATCTGAGTGATTATGCCAATGCGACTAATGATATTAAAACACTTCTGATATCGGACACTTCCATCTCAGATTTTGAAAAAGAACGATTGCTGGCATTTTACATGGAATCTTCACCTGAAGCTTATGCAAGTTTCATAGCTGAAGTTCTTTTATTTGGCATGTCCAGAACTTTTGTGAAATTTGATGCAAAAGCTTCTGGTGGCACATCCCCGTTAATTGATGATATTATACTGACTACCCTTCTACCAAAACCAATAAAAACCTTTGTAGGTAGGGAAAAAGAATTGGAAGAACTACATGAATTACTAGAGGAACATCATACTCTATTTATTCAAGGTGTTGCTGGCATTGGAAAAAGCGAACTTATTAAACAATATATTAAGCTTCATCGAAAAAACTATACCAACATCTTATTTCTTGATTATTCAGGAAGTCTCTATGAAATGGTAGCTGATTTAGATTTTGTGGATGATACTGATGGATTAACAGAAAAAGAACGATTCCGTAAGCATTTTCGCTTTATGAAATCCTTTAAAGAAGATACCCTGCTTGTAATTGACAACTTTGATACAACAGCTTCCATAGAAAGTCTGCTCTCTCAATTTTGTGATTTAAAATGTAAAGTTATCTTTACCACAAGAAACCTGTTTTCATCTTATAAAACATTCACAATTACTGCTGACAAGAAACACGCAGAACAGGTATTGCAAAGCAACTTAGGGACTTCTACTGATTATTCTCTAGAAGAACTGGAACTCATTTTAGAATTTTTAGACTATCACACAATGGCGGTAGAACTGGTTGCAAGATTACTCTCCTATACAGCCATAACACCTACTAAATTATTTGAAGCGTTAAAAGAAAATATCCTGCTTCCTTCGGATGATATCAAAATCTCACTAACCAAAGACAATCAGACCGAGAAGAATCGCTATCAGAACCATATGGAAAAGTTATTGGATATGCAGGAACTAGAACACAATCAGCAGAAAGTATTAGCTGTTATTGCTCTAACACCTGAAGCAGGGATTTCTGTTAAATTACTATATCAGTGGTATGGTACTTGTGTTAATGAAGTAAATGATTTGTTGGAATTGGGATTTTTGACACTGGGACATAATCAACTTCAACTACATCCCTATATACGAAAGATAATTAATGCACGAAAATCCTTGTCTTTACATGACTGCCCACAATTATTCGAACACCTCAGAGCCACTTGTGTGAATGAAATAAGCATGTATCATAATTTCGCATTGGATATTGTAGATACCACCCTACGCTTTGTTAAAAAAGATGATGAAGATATTTGGAAGCGAATCGTCTTTTCTGCCTTAGAACGAACCAGTCAGTACCAGCGATTCCGCTCTTTTGAAAAACTTTTAAATGAGTGCAATGATATCTGCCAGCATTATCGTAATATTTCAACCGAAAACTCAGCCATGCTCCTTCACTTTCAGGCAGTGAAAGCAGCTAAAATTCATCAAAATTTTATTCAGGCTCTGGAATTAGAAGAGAAGGCAATCTTTCTTGCTACAAAATATGGAACCTCGCAGATTCTGAATCTTTCCAGTATGTATCTGGATGCAGGAAGGTATCTTGCTCTACTTGGAAAGCAAGAAAAAGCTCTGGACTACACAAAAAAGGCTGCTGGAATTCTATCGAATACACAAATGCAATACTCAACTGCTGGAATCTTTACCCTGACATCCTATGCAAAGCTTTTGTACGAAAGTGGTAAAATAAGCGATGCGATCCAGATCTATTCCAACTGTATCGGTCTCGTTAACAAAGTGTACGGAGATAATAGCATTACCAAAGGATATCTTACGCAAAATCTTGCCGCTATTTGTGCTTCTTCTGGTAATAACAAAATGGCAATGCTCTATTATTCTCAAGCTGAGAACATACTGAGGCAATACCTTGAAGAGGACAATCCAGACTTAATCATGTGTGCTGAGCAAAAAGCTATGATTGAAAGAGGAATTGTTGACCGTCCTGTACCACTTGCTCTTCCCTTTGATAACATAGAAGCAAGCACATTTATTGCTTAAATAATCAGCCCGTTAAATAATGTTTTTCTATGTTTTTATCTATCGTTGTAATATAATAATTGAAAAGGTGGTGAAATTTTGTACAGCATAAGACAACTAAAGAAATATTTAGATGAGCATCATCATATCAGTATGAAACCCAATCAAACCCAGCAATTACGTAAT
>JAGOGN010000241.1 GCA_017996675.1 Lachnospiraceae bacterium
CTCAGCTCTTTCATGATTGCATGTCCGCCACCTAACACTTTGGGGAACACAAGACCCATGAATCCCGCAATCAGAAAAGGGATACACATTCTTAGGCGAATATCCCAATGTGCGATTTTTTGATATAGTTTTTTTGTAAATAAGAGGAAAAAATTGTAGAAAGATCCCATGCAGCCGATGATAATTCCTAAAATAAGGAGTAGCCAGTAACGGTTGAGCGGAAGGCTCTGAACGATTTTATAATCAAAGACCGGCTCGAATCCAAAAAATTGTTTAG
Source organism: Lachnospiraceae bacterium (assembly GCA_017996675.1). Next base: position 278 of record JAGOGN010000241.1, read on the forward strand.
AAACAAAGTCTGCTGCCACTGCGGCGGACAAACTAGACAATAAAATCAGTGGTGAAAAATATTTATAAATTTCTTCTAGTGCAAAGATTACTCCTGCCATTGGCGCATTAAATGCTGCAGAAAGTCCTGCACTTGCACCGCTGACCATTAAGATCTTCTTTTCCATAGTGCTGTTTCCGACTTTCTTTGCAACTCCCTCTCCAACTGCCGCACCAAGCTGAATGGATGGGCCTTCTCTTCCTAAAGATAGACCTGACAGAATACCCAGTGTTCCTGCTAAGAATTTACTCCAAATTGTATGAAACCAACTCTTTCGATCCTTGAAATATCCTTTCATGATCCCTTCTAGCTGTGGAATTCCACTTCCTGATATCATCGGATTCCACTTCAATAGCGTTCCTACAATGAATGCGCATACTAGTAAGAATGCAAATCCAATCACCGTATACAGCCAGTTCCCCCGAATGAAATCATAACCTTGAAATGCTAGCTCCTCTGCAACGGTAAGTGTGAGTCGATATCCTACTACAAGAAAACCTGCTAAAATACCTACCAGAATACTTTTTAAAACAATTTGTACTTTTACTGCATCTGCATCTGTCAAAAATCTATACTGTCGTTTCACAATTAGTCCCCTTTGTACTGATTTCAATTAATTTCTTTATTTCTTCGGCCTGATGAATCCAGATCATAGAAATTTCATTTTCTAATAGCACTTCGATCTGACTCAACTGGTCTTTCATTTCAGCTAATTTTTGTTCCTGATCCAGATTCATTGGCATATGAAGCTGTTCCAAAATGTTCTTTGTTAATTGAAGGCAGCGCTTGCCTTCCTTGAAATCGGATACTATTTGCTGAATATTTTGTACATCTGTTTCTACTGACAACAGATAATCATCGATGACGACCTGCGCGATGCTTCCGCCAATCAGATTCATTTCCTCCACATCTTTTGCTCCGTCAAGCTCCCATAAAGCATGTTTGATAAGATTCAACGCCATTTTCATCTGTTCTTCTGCCTTGTTAAGGGTCCAGTAATTCTCATGAACGAGTGGGTAATCCACTTTATTTTTTTCCAAAATCTGAATACTGCTTTGCTCTAGGTCCTCTTTTAATTTCATTAACTTCTCTTGTTGCAGCTCATACACATTATTTAGTGAACGATAATAATCTACTCGCTCTTCCAAATCCTCTACTTTGAGCTTTAAGATTGCGATTTTATGCAGTCGTTTCTCAGTCTTCAGCCTCATTTTCGAATTTCGATGTGGAAAAAAATCAAAAAAGTAGGACTTCTTCTTTTTTTGCAACTGATTTAGTTCCTTGACCGCTTCATGATGCATCTTTAGCAGATACTGATATCCCTGCAATTTCTCCCGAAACTCCTCACAAATTTGTTTTTGTTCCATGATTGTTTCATAAATTCTGTTCCACCGGTTCTCCATAGATAGCCTCCTGTTTTCCTCATCTTTCTTCTGCATAATCCTGTAATAAACTTTCGTTTATGATATGGTATCCCGTTCCACTTCGTGAAAGCATCCCAACCTTTTCAAAATCACTCAGGACGGTCAAAATATCAGTTTCCGAAACTCCCAGATATTCCGCCTGTTCAAATATACTTTCTTGAAAATATAATTTATTACTTGCAAATTGAATGAATGCCGCTACCCTGCGTCGAATGGAAACACGATGATTCCGAAGCAACCAGTCTACTTTTGATTCTAGTTTATTTCCAAAAGATGCGCATATTTTTTTCAGAAAAATAACATCTTCCACTAGTTGCTCTCTACATCCTTTTAAATCAACCACATAGCAGGTGCAATCATCAATTGCTTGTACTCCCACCATCGATTTTTGATGATTGAAAATTTCAGCTTCTCCCAACAAGATCGGACCTTCCATCACCTTCACAAGTCTTGGCCTGCTTTCGGTATCCTTATATAACTTCACCCTGCCCTGTTTCAGAAACCAGATCTGTTCCAAAGACTCATTTTCCGGAAGAATCCATTCATCTTCTTCATAAATCACTAATTTTGAATAGGTTGTAATATCTGAGCTAAAAAAGCTCGTAAAAAAATAATGACTATAATCTGTGATACTTAAAGAATATTCATGCACGTCTCTTACTCCTCTCCACTTATGATAAAATAATAGGATTCCATTAAATAATTCTGTTCATACTTTAAAGTCATTTTCCATAGAAATTTCTTAAGAGTCTCTACTTTCTGTTTCTCTTCCTGAATTCCCCTAATTAATTTCTCGTACTTTCTCTTCTCCATGTCTGTGGCCCGATCTTTAAAATAACCCCAAACATGCATACCCGCATTGACTTTTGATCCAATTGTAGGTGGAAGTAAAAGCCCTTCCTGAATAGTCTTTAATAGCTCTGTCATATAACCGCTCTCTTTATATCGTATTATCTCTCTGGCTTTCAAGTAATGGGAATGGGAATGCTCTAAGAGCCAGTACTTATATCTTCCCCATTCTGTCTCAACCAAAGAAACATATGGCTTTTGAGAGGTAATCAGCATACATTTTAGGGCTGACACATTTTTATCTTTTACCTCTAACATGATATCAATTTCACGATCTTGAATATTGTTGACAAACTCTAGAAACTGGATGACATCAATTG
>JAGOGN010000242.1 GCA_017996675.1 Lachnospiraceae bacterium
ATATTAATCCAGAAGAGGTAGATTTTTTGATGGTCGTAAATATTTATAGACCAGAGACCAATTCGGTGGAAGAAATATGTAAGCAAATGGAAATGTTGGAACAAAAAAGTGGTTATAAAATTATAGGTTTTGTGAATAATTCGAATTTGATTCATGAAACAATATTGGAAAATATTCTTGCTGGTGACGAATTACTTAGAGAGGTAACAAAGAAGACGGGTGTTCTTGTTCGTTATACGACTTGTATGCTAGAAGAAGTATCCGAGTTGGAAGAATTATCCAAACGAGTACAGGGGGAAGTGTTCCCTATGCACTATAAAATGAGAGAAAGCTGGATGTAAGGAGGGTTTCAAATGGCTAAATTTAATCTCACGATTAATGAAGTAAGATGTAAAGGCTGCGAATTATGCGTGTCTGTTTGTCCGAAAGGTGTTCTTTACATTAACAAAGAAGAAGCAAATGCAGCTGGATATTATCCAGCAGCTGTAAAAGAGCAGGACGACTGTATTGGATGTCAGAGTTGTGTAAGAATGTGTCCTGAAGTTGCGATTCGAATTGAGAAGATCGATTAGGAGGAAAGAATAATGGCAAAAGTATTATTAAAGGGAAATGAAGCGGTTGTTCGCGCTGCCATTGAAGCGGGATGTAAATACTTCTTTGGTTATCCGATCACACCACAGAATGAAATTCCTGAATATTTTTCAAAGGAATTACCAAAAATCGGGGGAGCATTTGTACAGGGTGAAAGTGAAGTCGCTTCTGTTAATATGTTGTACGGAGCAGTTGCTGCAGGAGCACGCGCGATGACATCATCATCCTCTCCAGGAATTGCACTAAAACAAGAAGGAATCGGATACCTTACAAAGGCAGAAATGCCAGCGGTTATCGTAAACATGATGCGTGGAGGCCCAGGACTTGGTGGAATTCAACCTTCACAAAGTGATTATAATATGTGTGTGAAAGGTGGAAGTAACGGAGATTATCATAATATCGTAGTTGCTCCTGGAAACGTTCAGGAATTAGCAGATCTTGTTATGGAAGCTTTTGATTTAGCAGAAGTATACCGTACACCTGTTATCATTCTTGCTGATGGACTGATCGGTCAGATGATGGAACCTGTTGAATTAAAAAAACCTGTTCAGAGAGAACTTCCTGCAAAAGATTGGGCTCTTACAGGTAAAAATGGTGGTGAACCACACAGAGTTTACAATCTGAAATTACAGGCATCTGATTTGGAACAGGATAACATTGATTTATTCAAGAAGTATGCAAAAATCGAAGAAAATGAAGCAAGACATGAAGAATATCGCATGGATGATGCTGAATTTGCTTTTGTTGCGTTTGGAACAGCTGCTAGAGTAGTGCGTAGTGCAATCGATGTATTAAGAGAAGAAGGATATAAAGTAGGATTAATTCGTCCAATTACTTTATGGCCATTCCCTGTTAAAGCGTTCGAAAGACCTGAAATTAAAAGATATATGGATGTTGAACTGAATATGGGACAGATGGTTCCAGATGTTCAGCTTGCATGCAATGATAAAAATAAAGTAGACTTCTTTGGTCATACAGGTGGTATCTTAATCACTGTTGAAGAAGTTATTGCATTTGGTAAAAAAATCATGGGAGGTGCAAACTAATGTCAGTTGTATTTGAAAAAACAAAAGGATTAGCAGACGTAAAGACCCATTATTGCCCAGGATGCTCCCATGGTATCGTACATCGTTTACTTGCAGAATGTTTGGAAGAAATGGGTGAACTGGATAACGCAATCAATGTATCACCGGTAGGTTGTGCAGTGTTAGCGCTGGATTATTTTAACTTTGATGGAATTCAGGCAGCTCATGGACGTGCTCCAGCAACTGCAACAGGAATCAAAAGAGTTCATCCAGATAAAATCGTTACGACTTACCAGGGTGATGGAGATTTAGCTTCTATCGGTATGTGTGAGATCGTTCATGCAGCAGCTAGAGGAGAAAAAATCACAACAATCTTTATCAATAACGGAATCTATGGTATGACCGGAGGACAGATGGCTCCAACAACCTTACCAGGAATGAAAGCAACTACAGCACCTTATGGTAGAGATGTAAGTATAAATGGATATCCAATTCGTGTTTCAGAAATGCTTTCTACATTAGATGGAGCAAAATATATTGAACGTGTTTCAGTAGATAGCCCAGCAAATGTAATCAAAGCAAAGAAGGCAATTCGTAGAGCATTGGAAGTACAAAAAGCCGGTGAAGGATTTTCATTGGTCGAAGTAATGTGCTCTTGTCCTACAAATTGGGGTAAAACACCAGTTGATTCCATGCAGTTCATTCGTGATGAAATGATTCCATACTATCCATTGGGAGTATATAAAGATACTACAAAGGAGGCAAAATAATATGAGTACACATAGAGTATTTTGCGCCGGTTTTGGCGGACAGGGTGTAATGAGCATGGGCCAGCTTCTTGCATATGCAGCAATGTTAGCAGATAAAGAAGTAACATGGTGTCCATCTTACGGACCTGAAATGCGTGGTGGAGAAGCAAACTGTTCTGTTACAATTTCAGACGAGAAAATTGGTTCCCCATTAATTAACAATGATGCTTCTGTTGCAGTATTTATGAATGCAGCAGCATATAACAAATTCATTGAAAAAGTAATGCCAGGTGGAAAGGTATTCATTAATTCTGACCTTGTAAAAGATGAAAACCCAAGAACAGACATTACTTACTACAGCATTCCTGTTAACACAATTGCTACAGATCTTGGAAAGATTCAGCTTGCCAATATGGTTATGCTTGGTGCAGTAAATGATCAGGCTAGTATCGTTGATATGGAAATGTTATTAGAAGCTTTTAAGAAAGTATTTGGAGCATCGAAAGAAAAATTTATTCCAATTAATAAAGAAGCATTAT
>JAGOGN010000050.1 GCA_017996675.1 Lachnospiraceae bacterium
TCATAATTTGATCTCGATTATAATCATATTTTGTAGATCCATCCGTTTGTTTGATTTCCGATTTCAAAAATACAGAATCATTCCCTTTTGTAAGAAGTTTTTTTGTTGATTCCTTCAAATCATCAGAAGCAGATTTTGTATTTTTCAGATTGAGGTCCGAAGTCTTTTGCTCAATTTTCGTTTTAGACCCATCAGTTGCATCCTGTTTATCATAGTAAGCCTTCGAAAGTTTGTAATAGGAGCCCGACTTAATCGCAGCGTACTGTCCGTATAGTTGTGCATTTACTCCAGACTGACTCATACGACTTCTGCTATTTGAACCTAAACTTGAGAACAAGGTACTAACCGAATCCGTAGTTACACCGTAATAGTTTGTCATAATAATCCCTCCTTACTTTGGAAAATTCAATGACTGAATAATCGTAATAATTTCAACGCTATATAAGTTTCTCTTTCGTATATCGTATAATTTTAATGCATCGTTCACTGACAGTTTATAGGAATCAGTCAATCCTGTTGTCAACTGCCCATACACTTTTGCTGCTTCATTTACAATACCGAGTTTCTTGATTTCTTCCTGCCTGTCTCGATACCTACCTGCGCCTCTAATAAGCGCATCCAGTCCCATTTCATAGTCTTTGTGTTTAAAACAAATTTGATATGCCACAACTTCTTCCTGCAAACTAGACATGATTCTAATTTTATCTGCAATTGCAGTATCCTCTTCTTTTAGCTTCGCACCAGCAATCACACTATAACTCTCTACGTATTTCTCCTGTCCATACAAATCAAGTGCCGTAGACTTTGTAATTAAGTAACCAGCACCGTTTGTTGCAAGTAAAATCAAGACCAACGTTGAAATAGCCATCACAAAGATTAAAATCACAGGTACTTTCGGTAATTTAGGTGAACGGTCAATGACTTTCTCTTTCGGAGGCACTGCAGCTTTCCTTGCCTTCGCTTCTGCCTTCTGAGCACTTTTTTGTTGCTTCTTCTCACTTGCAGCTTTCTTCTTTTCTTCCTTCTTAGCAAGTGCCGCCATCTTCTTTTCCGACTTTTCCTGATCCATTGGGCTGCTATTGTTCTTCGCTAATTCAGTTAAAAACTCCAGTTCTTCCGGGGTCTCATTTCCAGTCAAAACAATCGAATTATCGGTTTCCGGTTCTTCATCTTCACCAAATAAATGTTTCGCAAGTTTTCCAAAAAAACTTGGCTCTTGTTGATCCGTTTTATCTTTCTTACTTTTTTTATCTTTCTTCTTTCGTTTCTCCGTATTTGAGTCCTGCAAAGTATCTATATTAGAACCACTTTGCTCAGCCATGGAAGATAATCCAGCAATTTCCGCTTCTAAATCAAGAAGTTCCCCTGCATCACCTTGAATACGTTCGTGATTATCCTCTGCTTTTAGCATATTTGCAATATCTGTAAGTTCATCATCTTGATCAGACAATCCCGACAACAAATCTAAAATATCATCATCATTATCCAATGATACTTGTTTAGCAGGAGGTTTTGGAACAACAGCCAATTCTTCTTCCTCACTCACTTCGTGGACCTCTTCAATTGCAGAACTTACCGTATCTTCGTTTCCCATTGCCTGATTCAAACCTTCAAAGAAAGAAAGATCAATTTCATCATTCGTTTCAGATTCTGCTGGCCTCACCAAATTCGCATTGTCATCCACTTGTTCAAAATCTGGTTCGAGCTCTTCTATTGGTTCAGTCTCTGGCTCCTCAACTGTATGAATCTCACTCTCTTCAGATTCATACTCCTGATTCACTAACTCCTGATCCAACAAAAGCTCATACTCTGATATTAACTTGTCCGAATGAAAGGAATCCATTTCCTCTTCAAACTGACGAATGAACTCATCTTCGTCTGTTACTTTTTTTGTAAATTCTCTCTGATTCTTCTTTTCTTTTGTAAGTTCTGGATCGTCTGCCACATCCATCTCCTGGGACATCTGATCGAAAGAAAAATCTTCTTTCTCTTCTCCCTGAACCAGTTGTTTTAATAATTGATCCAGATAGTCCTCATTTTTGCTCAAGAGATTGCCCTCCTATTCGTAAAAAAGTGCCTCAAATCGCCCAACACTTAGGGAAAGCTTTGAGACACCTTTGCTATTTACTTGCTTAATTTTCTGTCAATCAACTGATCAATTGCCTCTACTAATTTACCGATCTCTGGTTTGGTCAGCTGTGCATCAGCTCCAAGCTGCTCCCCTTTTCTTCTCATTTCCTCATTCACCAAGGAAGAGAAAATAACAACAGGCATCGTTTTCATATCTTCATCTGTTTTAATTAGCTTTGTCAGACGATGTCCATCCATCAATGGCATCTCAATATCAGTGATTACCAAATGAACGTCTTCGTGTATCGTTCCAGCAGCTTTTCTTTCACTTAAATAATCCCATGCTTCTTTACCATTATTCATAATATGAAGCGAAGTATATCCTGCACGTTTCAGACAATCTACAATCAATCTAGACAGAAGTGGTGAATCTTCAGCTATCAATACTGGTGATTCTTTTCGATCTCTGCCTTGGAAGTTCTCAATATCAGATATTTTCAGTCCAGTTTCCGGACTAATATCTGTAACAATTTTCTCGAAATCTAAAATAACAATTAATTTACCATCCATCTTAATGACACCGGTTGATACACCATTATTCTCTGCATTAATTGTAGAGTCAGGTTTAATAATATCAGCCCATGAAATTCGGTGGATTCCAACGACTTTATCTACATGGAATGCAATATTCAGCTTATTAAAATTCGTAATAATGAACAATCCCTGTTCTGTCCTGTCATGAAGACCGAGGCTTTCCTTTAAATTAATTACGGTAATCATAATATCACGAGGCATAAAGATTCCTTCTACACAATAGTGTGCATTCGGAATTGGCGTAACTGGCTGATACTGTAAGATCTCTCGAATCTTTGCTACATTAATTCCATAATGATTATCCCCTAGTGTGAATTCCAGTATCTCAACTTCATTCGTCCCATTTTCCAATAAAATATTTGTCTCCATTATATTCCTCCCATGACATTCGTAACTAGATACCTAAATTATAGCACAGTATACACGAAAAATACACAATTATTTTACATTTACAACATAGCTTGTTTTATCTTTCTTAACAATAAAATCCACCTTTGTAAGTGCTTCTTGCTTTTGTTCTGACACTTGGAAAAAAAGCGTGGTATCTAACTTTTCCCCTGCTGCCATTGATTTTTGTATTGTAGTTAAATCATTATCTAAAATAGTGACCATGCTTCCACTCTCTGCTTTTCCATTTACCTGAATCGTAAATCTCATTTCTGATGAAAGAACATCTACCATAATAGGCGCATTTGTTTCATTTGTTAACTGTATATTTAACCACAATAATTTCATTCCTTCAGAAGGTGTAATATCAAAAGCACCATTCGCCCCCATAAAACTATCAGCTAGATTGATTCCAGTTATTACTGCATTGATACCAGCAATCCCCATCGCTTCTTTAGCAGTAACCGACTTTGTGGTAGATCCCGTCTGATTTCCATTTTGATTCGAAGAATCTGTTGGTATGATAGGAGTAACTGGTGTACTCGACTGTTTGCTTGTCTTCATCTTTTGAATGGTTTCTTCATCTAAGTAAACAAAACCTTTCTTTTGATTACTATTATATTTGGTAACTAAATGCGCAGAATAGCTCACGATCGCATCTCGTTCACTTGGCGTCAGTTCAGTCAACTTTTCCGCACAGCCTGACAATACCACTGTAAAAACCGTTAATACGGATAAAAGTAAAATTTTACGCAATTTCATTTGAATGCCCTCCGTATGGTCATTTTATCATTATTATCTGACACCTTCAAGCAATAATTTAATTTCCTATTAAATACTTTCTTTTCCATCTAATTCAAACCAGAATTCAACACCGTCCGCATAATTTATCACTCCACATTCCTGATTAAAGGAATCCATGATTGCCTTCACGATTGAAAGACCAATTCCACTTCCACCATACTCTCTGGTTCTTGCTTTATCTACCTTATAGAACTTCTCCCAAATTCTGGCTATATCTTCCGCCGGAATATTTAATCCCGTATTAAATACGCTTACCCGAACTTTATGTTCTATTCCAGTAATTTTTACTTCAATATTTTTTTCACCAGAAACATGATGAATGGCATTATTAATATAGTTTGTAAAGGCCTCTTCTACCTTAAATTCATCCGCCCACACATATACCGGACTTTCCTGTTCAAAAAACAAATGGATTCCTTCTTGCTCAATAATCAAATTAGAAACATTTAACACACTTTTAATCATTTCTGCCAGATCAAATCGTTCCATAACGACTCCCTGGTTTCCCTGTTCGATTTCATTTAAGGTCAAAAGTTTCTGTACCATATCGTTCATCTTTCTTGCTTCGTTCATGATGACATCACAATATAGCTTTCGACTTTCCTCATCATCCATAACACATTCCTGTAAGCCTTCTGCATATCCTCGGATTAATGCAATTGGAGTTTTCAGTTCATGAGAAACATTGGATATAAATTCTGTACGCATCCGTTCCACGTTCATTCGGTGTTCGTTATCAAGTAACAATTCATTATTTGCACTTTTTAACTCCGACATATTTTTTTCCAGTTCTCTGGCCATGAGGTTCATATGCTCACCTAGCATATCCAATTCATTTTTGTGTCTGCTTTCATATTTGCAATCAAAATCCAGATTAGACATTCTCTCTGCAATTTGTGTAAGCTTTCTAACTGGTTTTGTTACCTTTCGTGCAGCTAAATTAACAATAATTATACTGGCAAAAATAGCCAACATCCCCACATACATTAGAAAAGTATTCGAAACCTGTACACTTTCTTTAATACCAGATAAAGGCGTACGTAACATAATAAGATTGCCGTCTCCGATCATCCCCCACAAAATCATGTAATCAGAATCCAGTCGTGCATCTCTTACCTGCTCAATACGATATGATTTTTTTTGAAGCTCCTTTAAAACATCCTGTCTGGCTGATTCCTGAAACATCAGTGCACGAAATTGCGCAACAAGTCGTTCGGGGTCTGCAGCGGTAGAAATCAGGACATTTTCTTTTCCATCTTCCGTTTTCATAATTAAAACAGCAATATTACTTTTTGAGCTTAACTTCTCCACTTGTACGGTAGCCTCATCGTCGTAAATATCACGCTTTTTTAAGTAAGTATCCAGCTCTGTATATCCGCTAACCAGCATTCTTTTCTTTGTTTCCATGTAATAAGGTTCTAAAAAGAGGGAGTTAATGACTCCACATGCTAATAAAGTACCGATTACAATTGCGCTGATTAACAGTGCCATCTGTCGTGTTAAAGAATATTTCATATGATCTCCATTTTATTCTACTTCAAATTTATAGCCCATTCCCCAGATTGTTTTAATATAAGAACCTTTATCTCCCATTTTGCTACGTAATTTTTTAACATGAGTATCGATTGTTCTTGCATCGCCAAAATAATCATAATTCCATACATGATTTAAGATCTTTTCACGCGAAAGAGCAATTCCTTCGTTTTCCATAAAAAAGGTCAGCAATTCAAATTCTTTGTAACTCAGTTCTACATTCGCCCCATCAATAGTTACCAAATGTGCCACCCTGTTAATTTCAATTCCTCCAATACTAAGAAGATCCTCTCCTGTAAGTTTATTGGATCGTCTTAAAATCGCATCCACTCGTGCAGATAATATTCTTGGACTAAATGGCTTTGCAATATATTCATCTACGCCTAATTCAAAGCCTAAAAGTTCGTCTGCTTCCGTTGATTTGGCTGTCAGCATAATGATTGGCACTTTCGATGTCGTCCTTACTTCCTTGCACACTTCCCAACCATTTAATTTTGGCATCATAACATCCAAAATAATTAATGAAATAGAAGAATCCTCATAAAACTTATCTAATGCGACTTCACCATTCTCTGCCTCAATTACATCGTAATCTTTCTTCACCAAAAAATCTTTAACCAGTTTTCTCATTAATGCTTCGTCGTCTACGACCAGAATCTTGATCTTTTCCATGAAAGAACCTCCTAATTATCTCCATTATTTTCTTGAGAATTCAATTGCTCCTCTTTTTGCTTCACAGCATCTTCTCTTCGTTGTAATTCCTTTTCCCATTGCTCATATTTATTTATAATTTTACTTTCATAGTTCAAAATAGTAGGAACATTGCTTGTAGCACTGAGTGCAAACATTGCAATGATGGTAATTACCAAAAATATATTCATGATTAGCAATGGCTTTCTGGATTTCTCTGAAATCTTTATTTCTTCATTGTTCTGCTTGTGTGATGATTTCTCAATCGTTTGAGTTAGATTTTCAGTTGACTGCTGCTTTTGTTCGAGTTGTTTTACAGAAATCGGAACAACCTCTTCCTGCATAATAAATGCACTTTCTAATAAAATCGTTTGTAATTCTTTTAAATAACATAAACCAACGGGTGTATGAAACATATCATCCTGAATTAATTTTAAATAAACCTGTAGCACCGCTTCCGGCCTGTTGGTATTCAATCTTTCCTGAATATATCGAATTCCTTCCAGTTCCTTCGTGGCAGCCATTGCTTCTGTTTCAGTTGCAAAGTCAAATCCATCGATAATCCATTCTTTCTTCATGTTTAATTCCCTTCTCTATTAGTCAAAAAGGCCTGCCTGGATTACCGCAGACAGACCTTCTCCTGTTAAACTCTAATGTCAATATTTGTACCCACATCAGGATTTACGGATTGTTCCATCATCTTCGTAATTCCTTCCCCAAGTTGTTCACAAGTATCCAGACTCTTGCTCATTACAGCAGTCGAAACATCACTCATGACTCTAGTCGAACTCATTGCCATAGAAAGACCTGCAATATCCATATTTCCCCTCCTTTTAGCAATTAATAGAACATACTATTATGCTTTATTTATCGGCAAATTTTACTGAAATATTATAGTAAAATTCTATCATATCCCCGTTATAATTGCAAAAGATTACACAAAAAAAACACATCCCTTTACCTGAGATTGGTAAAAAGGATGTGCTATAAAAATGTGAGTTTTGAGAGCATTGTTATTTTTTGAACAAACTCATTATAACACTTCTCGTTTTCATTTTCAATACCTTTTTATAAAAATAGTTATTTTCTTAACACAACATTTTTTCCTAAATTTCCTTCTTTATAATGCTTTCTGCAAAGGGCAATATATTTATCATCACCGCCAAGACAAACCTGCTCTCCTTCACGAATTACGTCACCATTTTCAGTAAACCTGGTATTACAGTTTGCACCTTGTCCACACCAACAAACAGTTTTAATTTCTTCAATCACATCAGCCCAAGCAAGCAACCACATGGAGCCTTCAAACAATTCTCTCCGAAAATCCGTTCTTAATCCGTAACAAATCACAGGAATTTTCAAATCATCTACAATATGCAAAAATAAAACAATATGCTCTTTCTTACAAAATTGAGCCTCATCCACGATGACGCAATCATAGGTCTGAATGGTTTCATCACTCATTAAAACCAGATCTTCTACAAATAAGCATTCCTTTTCCAGCCCACTCCGACTTCGAATCATTCGTTCGCCGTCTCTTTGATCCACCTGGGGTTTTAATAAAAGAGCTCTCTTTCCACGTTCATAATAATTATATTCAACCATTAATGCATTTGCCGTCTTTGAACTTCCCATTGATCCATGACGAAAATATAATTTAGCCATAAGAATTCCTCGCTTTGATTTTTTTCGAAATCATTATAACACAAAGCGAGGACATTCGTCATGTTTTATTCTGCTACAACTGTTAAACTCCATTAACAATTGTAGCCGGATACTTAAATATAAAACTTTTGAAATGTTTCCAAACACATACATCCTAATTGACCGAAGCAATCTATGTCATAAGCTTTCTGTTTTGGAAAATACATGATTTCGGATGGATATTGTTCCATAAAAGAATTCGTTTTCGAATGGCCGAACAATAATATTGTATTCGGATTATAATGCTGATAGGATTCTGGCAACTCCCATTCTTCTAAACATCTACGATCCCACACCATCTGATGAATTTCATCCTCTGTTGCATCCTTGTATTTCAACGGTCCATGATAAACTTGCTCTCCTGGGCAGGCATGAACCATATAAAAATGTTGCTGTCCAATCGCTATTTGCGGTAAAACAAGCCAGGATTCCTCTAGATACTGTATGAGATCCTGCTGCTCTTGTTTCTCCAATCTAATAAACTGCTCTAAGGTCGCCATCCCTCCGTTACGATTCCATCGCTTCATTTCAGTACTAGTAACCAGATCTTGCAAATTTGAGCAAGATTTCTTTAGCGCGCGAAGCATCATATCTTCATGATTTCCAATTAAGAAAACAATATTTTCTCGATCTTTGATATCCTTCAAAATTGCAATTGGATCTTTTCCTCGATCAATCACATCCCCTAGAAGGTATAACACATCGTCCTTTGTAAACTGAATTAACTCTAACATTTTCAGGTACGACTCATAATCCCCGTGTATATCTGACATTACATAATGCATTTTTTTTCCCCCACTTATCCGAGAATTATAGCACTATTTCGTTCTTTCTTCAATTCGTTCACCTTTTTTTATTGATCGTTCGATACGTACCAATTGCAATCCCAAATCCAATTAGAAGAATCAAAACGGCTATCATAACCTTACTACTACTTACTGAATGTGTGATGATCTCCCCTTTTTGTACTACCGCAACCGTGGTCCCATGAATATCCGTTTCGCCTCCATGCTGCTTACATGCTTTAAAAAATATTCCAGTCACTATAACCTGGTCTCCCTTTTCATGGTAACTTCCATAGTATTGAATGTCGGGCAACTCTTTTTTCAAAATAGAAATACCAATTGCATTTTTCCCATCGTTGATATTCAGCCATACATACTCTCCACGATTCAGTGGTTTTCCAATCACTTCGCCGCTAATACTTACTTCCTTCTGGTCATATAACTGGCTATCTTCGACTAATTGGTCAATATTCAAAAGCTCTTTTGCCTCTAGACGCATCTGAGAAAAGTTCCATAACATGATCAACGCGGCAAATGTAATGATTAATTTTTTCGCTTGCTAACAAACACAAATTGTAAGTGATGCTTTCAATACACTATCATCTAATGTATATTCTTTCATATGATGATATTTAAATACCATAACCTTCTTATCTGGTGCTAACATGCGCTTCACATCTGCAATCAAGCCTTTTGCCAGTATACCAACTCGCAAGCCCTTGATAC
>JAGOGN010000051.1:0-5898 GCA_017996675.1 Lachnospiraceae bacterium
ACAGGTAGAAAGATCTCAGCAGAAAATATTCCAAGCTCTGTATATAATTATATGTCGAGCGCCTATAATGTAAAAAATTATTATCGATCGATTATGAACAAATATGAATATGTAGGAGCAATGGATTCGCCTAAAAAAGATAAAGACCTAACAATTGAAAAAATGCTAGTAAAAAAATCAATTAAGAAGACGTCTCATCCACAAACTGGGTTTGGAATGGAGGAGCGGATCAAAATAATAAAGGAGGATTCTACATTTGCAATTGTAGATGATATCAATAGGTCAGAAGAATTTTTTCGCGAAAAACCGTCTGAAATCACATTTTTAAAGGGTTATGAAAAGATTTTCGAAAAGCCAATTGAGGACGATTGGAATGTGACAAAGGCAAATAGTGAAATGCCTGTGTTGCACGTCGTGGTTACAAAGGATTTTCTAAAAACAAAAGACCTGAAATTAGGAGATGGAATGATTATTTCTCACATCATTCTGGACCGAAGTGGTGAAACTTTTTATTCAGAACCACTAAAATGTAAAATTGTTGGAGAATATGCTTCGAAGGTTGATGGGGAAACAATTTATATGTCAAGACAGGAAAAGGATTTGAAGATAACAAGTGAAGCGATTTTAACACAATTATTAACTACAGATGTAAATTATCGAATGAGAAACATGGATAATCTAAATTTATTAAAGAGTAAATTAGAGGCGGAAGAGGTGTACTCGGTTGGAATATGGTCTGCTTCTAGAGTGAGTTTTGTGATGGAAGATGCGAGATTGATTGAAACTGTGAATAGTTATGAAAACGGCAGAAGCTTCATGAAAAATTTACGTTATATCTTGTTTCTAATTATTTTTCTGGTTGGCTTTGTCGCTACCTATCTTGCTATGAGAAGTAGAGTTTCGGAAATGGCAATCATGAGAAGCTTGGGAACAGGAAGTAGAAGAGTGTTTTTGATTTTTTTCCTAGAACAGACGGCACTTGCGATTATAGGAACAATTTTAGGATTGACGGTATCTATGATTTATTACAAAGGCATACAGATTCAAGAATTAGGTATGATTGGATTATTTCTTGTATTCTTTCTGAGTGGAAGTATCATCAGTATTATTCAGATGAATAAGAAGAATGTCTTGAAAATATTATCAACAGCCGAATAAAGAGATGAACTACCTGGTGATTGGCCAGGTAGTTTTTTTTCTTGACAACAGTTATACACTGTTATATACTGTTTACAACGGGAGGGGTAATATGGTAATCATAATAAATAATTCGTCCATGCAGCCAATCTATGATCAAATTGTAGAGCAAATAAAAACTGTAATATTGGAAGAGAAGATGCAAGAGGGAGAAATGCTTCCGTCTGTCAGAGCATTATCCAAAGATTTAAAAATTAGCGCACTTACTGTGAAGAAAGCCTATGATACGCTAGAAAAGGATGGATTCATTATAACAGTTCACGGAAAAGGAAGTTATGTGAAAGGTGTTAATCCATCACTTTTATTAGAAGAGATTCGAAAAGACGTGGAACAATCAATGGAGAAAATCATTGTAAAAGCACATTTGAATGGGATTACAAATGAGGAAATGGAAGAGATATTTCATTTATTATTGGAGGAAATGAAATGATATTAAAACTAAAGAATGTAAAAAAGAAATATTCAAATTTTGAGTTGAACTGCACACTGAGTTTAGAAGAGGGTAAAGTTACTGGACTGATTGGCGCAAATGGAACGGGAAAGACAACGACCTTTAAAGGGATCCTAAACCTAATCCATTTGGACGAAGGAGAGATAGAAATATTTGATACTCCTCTTAATCAGTTAAGCAGAAAGCAAAAAGAGAATATTGGTGTGGTTTTAAGTGAGAGGACGTTCAGTGGGTATTTGAATATTCGCCAAATTGTTTCCATTATGGAAAAAACATATCAACAATTTAAAAAAGATTGGTTTATTAAGCAATGCGAAAATTATCAATTGCCTCTCAACAAGAAAATTAAGGATTTTTCAACAGGAATGCGTGGAAAGATGAAATTGTTATTAGCAATTAGTTATGATCCGCAGCTGTTGATTTTAGATGAGCCAACGGAAGGACTGGATATTGTAGTTCGCGATGAAATGATCAATTTGCTCCGTTCTTATATGATGGATGAAAGGCGTTCGATTCTAATTAGTTCACATGTGTCCAGCGATTTAGAGAATTTTTGCGATGATGTGTATTTTATACATGATGGTAAGATTCTCCATCACGAAGAAATGCCTGTATTGTTAGATGAATATGGAATCTTAAAAATCAGAGAAGAGGAATATAATAAAATCGACAAAAACCACTTATTATATAGGAAACGAGAATCTTTTGGTTATAGTTGTTTAACAACAAAAAAACAATTTTATCAAGAGAATTACCCACAATTTGTGGTAGACAAGGGCAGTATTGATGAAATGTTATTAATGATTGTGAAGGGAGAAAAAATATGTCAGGTCTGTTAATGAAGGATTTTTATTTAATAATGGCAAATAAAAAAATGTATGCTGTTTTTGCACTGATCGCAATTTGTTTTGCTTCGATTGGAAAAGGCGAAAGTGCCACAATGGCAGTAACTTATTTTACAATGATTTTAGGAATGTCGGTACTAAGTACCATTACCTACGATGAATATGATCATAGTATTGTACATTTAATGACATTGCCAATTCAACGAAAAGATTATGCAATCGAAAAATGTGTTTTTTCGTTCATATCATTGCTTTGCTCCTGGATGATTGGTCTTACGATGATAACAGCAACATTATGGATCAAGGGAGTTGCAATAGAGTGGAACAGTTGGCTTTTATCGAATATGACAATTCTGTTCATTATGTCCCTTTTGGTTGCAATCATGATACCAATACAAATTAAATTCGGCGGGGAAAATGGGAAAATGGTTGTAATTGGAGTAATACTCGTCACGTTTATGGTGGCTTTTGGAATATCTCAATTATTGGTTTATCTTAAAATTGATTTGGAAGCGATCTTTCATCATATTGAACGACTCATGACAGAAACGAATGTTGTTTTGCTGGTAAGTGTAGGATTGATGGGAATGGTATCAATCTTTGTACTATCTGGTTTGATAAGTTACCGTATTGTTCGTAAAAAAGAATACTAATTACGGAGCAGTTTCTAGGAAAAATATAGAAACTGCTCTGTTTATATTGAAATAAATCGAATTTTATTATAGAATAAGCATACAATATCAACAAAAAAAGCCGGATGACAAACTATTACAAAGAAGAAAACATGATTTTAAAGACTTGCAATCTACGATAGTGCAGTTTTTGGTGATTTTATCCAAAAAAATTAGAATCTCTTTGTAAAATATTACAGTTTCGACATTTTCAGAACTGACACATTATGTTATAATTATAACATATCAATTTGCATAGGAAATGCAATAATAGGAGGTACTTATGATTAAAGTAGCGATTAACGGATTTGGAAGAATTGGACGTTTAACATTTAGACAGATTTTTGGTCAGGAAGACTTTGAAGTTGTAGCAATTAATGATTTAACGAAACCTGAAATGCTTGCATACTTGTTAAAATTTGACAGTGTACAGGGAAGATATGATCATTTTAATATTGCACATACAGACAATTCTTTGATTGTTGGTGATCAGGAAATTCGTATTTATAGTGAACCAGACGCAAGCAAGTTACCTTGGAAAGAACTTGATGTTGATATTGTGTTAGAATGTACAGGATTTTATGTGACAAAAGCAAAATCACAGGCACATATCGATGCAGGCGCAAAGAAAGTATTGATTTCTGCACCAGCAGGAAGTGATCTAAAGACCATCGTTTATGGTGTAAATGAACATACATTAACAGCAGATGATATTATTGTTTCAGGCGCATCTTGTACAACAAACTGCCTTGCACCAATGGCAAAAGCTTTGAACGATTATAGAGAAGTTCGTACAGGATTTATGACAACCATTCACGCATATACTGGAGATCAGATGATTTTAGATGGTCCTCATAAAAAGAACGATTTCAGAAGAGCAAGAGCAGGAGCAATTAATATCGTTCCAAATAGTACAGGAGCAGCCAAAGCAATTGGTTTAGTTATTCCAGAATTAGATGGCAAATTAATTGGTTCCGCACAAAGAGTTCCAGTTCCATCGGGATCACTTACTATTTTAGATGCAACATTGAAAGATACATCAGATAGCGTAACAGCTGAAGGAATTAATGAAGCAATGAAGAAAGCTTCTTCAGCATCCTTTGGATATTCTGACGAAGAAATTGTATCTAGCGATACAATCGGAATGCATTACGGGTCTTTATTTGATGCAACACAGACTTTAGCACAAAAATGTGGAACACACATTTATGAGGTTCGTGTCGTATCTTGGTATGATAATGAAATGAGTTACGTAAGTCAGTTGGTACGTACCTTCAAACATATGGCAAACCTTACAAAATAAATTAATTTTAGAGACATTAAATTTTGAGCGATTAAAATTTAATGTCTCTTTTTTGCGTAAGAATATTGATAACTCGAACAAATCATGCTATTATATTGAAAATATCTAAAAAAACTTAGTATTATCGAGCATATTCCAGGAAGGGAATGATCAATATGAGTGATCAGAAATCTCCAAGAAATAGAAAAAGATTTGGACATCTTTTAAAAGATGGGGAAGATTCTTTTTGCGAGATTAGCATTGCCATAGAATGCGGCGAATATCGACGTGCCAGAAAATTGATTTCTGAATTTGGAAATCAAATACAGGAAAGTTGTTTTGTTCAACTGTATGAAACTACGTGTCAATTGGATCGTATGATGCAGGGAAAAGATTGGGATTTAGATCGTATGGAAGATATTTTCCAACAATGGACTATACTTTATTGTGATATGCTGAATGAGAGTGAACAGGAGTTTTAGTATCGTCAGTGATTTTGACAATTTTAGTTTTACAACTTTCTTTTCGTTTAGTTTTAAATAATTTACAAGATGAATTGAGAACATCCATAAAAAATGCAGAATCGTCCATCGATGTAGATAAATTGACCAATGTCATATCGGAACAGTCGATAGAAAGTCAAGATTTTAAAGATCTTGTGGATTCCATGATTTTATATAAAAATGAGCAGGATGTGAAATATTATTATACACTCGTTTTAGGTGACGATCAGAAAAGTACCTTTTACGCAGTTGACAGCGCAACCGTGGAACCTTGCCCTCCAGGAGAGAAATATCTTTTAGATGATACGATGAAGAAAGCTTTTGGTGGTGAATTTGCAGTTGATCCGGATCCCATTTTGGATGAAGGTCAGTATTATATGACGGGTTATGCACCAATTAAGAATTCATCTGGAGAAGTGGTAGCAATTGCAGGCATGGATAAATCCATGACGTTATTTGTTCAGATGAAAGAATATTTGATTCTTGGAATTCTCATAGCAGACATTGCTATTATATTGCTTGCAGTGATCCTTACATTTATCATTTCTAAAAAAATTGGAGATCATGCAAAAATAATTAAAACACAATTACAAAAAATGACGGATGGAGACTTGATGAATGAGATTCAGGTCAAAAGTAAAGATGAGTTAGGAAGCATTGCAGAGTCTTTGAATCTGTTTCGGAAAACAACGGCATGCATTATTCAGAGGGTGAAGGATACTTCAAACGATGTGTCTTCCCATAGTAAAATTCTCTCTGATGTTGCCCGTGAAATGGAATCTGCGAGTCAGACAACTTCAAATATGATTACCAGTCTTGAGGAAGACACCGTTCAACAGACGGACGATATTAAAGGAATTAGCGAGACGCTGCATAATTTTGGAAATAAAGTGGAATTAACTGCACGTGCTGCAGAATATATTAATTCCTCTATGAGTGTAATTGATCA
>JAGOGN010000051.1:5998-9287 GCA_017996675.1 Lachnospiraceae bacterium
AAGACACCGTTCAACAGACGGACGATATTAAAGGAATTAGCGAGACGCTGCATAATTTTGGAAATAAAGTGGAATTAACTGCACGTGCTGCAGAATATATTAATTCCTCTATGAGTGTAATTGATCATAAAGCAAAGGGAAGTAATGAAGATTTAATTTTGTTAGATAATTCGATTAAGGATTTAAATCTTGTTTTTGAGGATATTAGAAGTAAGATTCATGGCTTGGGAGTTCATTTATCCAGAGTGAATGATATCTCTAATTTGATTAACAGTATCGCAGATCAAACAAACCTTTTGGCACTGAATGCATCAATTGAAGCAGCAAGAGCTGGAGAAGCCGGAAAAGGATTTACTGTCGTAGCAGAGGAAATCCGAAAATTAGCAGAACAGTCGAAGTATTCAGCTGGAAGTATCAATTCTTTGATTGAGATGATCTCTAGTGAAAGTGATATTGTAGTTTCCACTTCAGAAGGTATGAGTGAAAAATTAGAATTGCAAATTAAAGTAATTGAGGATTCGATTGGTTCCTTCAGAGATATTGTTCAAAGTATTGAAGAAGTCATTCCAAATGTTAGAGAAATCAATCAAAATATTGAAATAATTGATCAGGATAAGAATAAAATTATTATGACGACTGAACGTGTCTCAAAGAAAGAGGAAACCATTTTTGAGACTACAGAAATAATTACAGCTGCCACGCAGGAGCTATATGCTTCTTCGGAAGAAGTTTCTGGTACTTCAGCGGAGCTAAGCATGAAGGCAAAGAGTTTAGTTGAATCAGTAGAACGTTTTACCTGCTAAAATGGTTTCATACATAACAAATCTCTAAGAAAAAAGAAATGGTTTTTTAAAGGCTCATGGGATATAATTATCATTAGAAGTAAAGTGATAAGGATATTCTATGAGTCTTTTTGATATGTTATGCAAAGGACTTGATGAAAGATTTAGTTAGATGAAAATAATGAGGTGAAAAAATGGCACTAATTTATATTGTAGAAGATGACTTAAATATTCGAGAAATTGAAACATTTGCACTAAATAATAGTGGCCATCAGGTGGAGGGGTTTGAAAGTGGAAAAGAATTTTTTAAACGCTGTTCGAACCGGATTCCGGATTTAATTGTTTTAGATTTAATGCTTCCGGATATGGATGGAATAGAAATTGTAAAGGGATTAAAAAGTAAAAATGAAACGAAAAAAATTCCGATTATAATGGTTACTGCAAAATCATCAGAAATTGATAAAGTAAAAGGGTTAGACTGTGGTGCGGATGATTACTTAACAAAGCCGTTTGGGGTAATGGAATTAATTTCAAGAATTAAGGCATTGCTTCGCAGAAGCCAGATGGATTCTGGAGATAAAGTGTATGAACTAGGAAATCTTAAGATTGATGATGAGAAGCGGATGGTATCTGTGGGGACACAGGTTTGTGAGCTGACATTTAAAGAATATGAGCTGCTAAAGTATTTGGTGCAAAATGCTGGAATTGTGTTATCACGTGAAATCATTATGGATCGAATCTGGGGAACCGATTACGAGGGAGAATCCAGAACATTGGATATGCATATAAAAACACTTAGGCAGAAACTGGAAGAAGAAGGAAACCGAATCAAAACAATTCGAAATGTAGGGTATATATTGGAGTAAAAAGTGAAAGAGAAAATTAAAAAGTATTTTTATCTAATTGCTGGGTTTTCGATTGGGTTGACCATCATTATGGCAACGTATATTTACTATAATATTTATAAGAGTTCGCTGTTTCATAGTATTCAGACGGAAGCGACCGTTTTGGTAGATGGTATGAAACGAGGAGAGCTGATTGAAGATATGGTTCAGCATGAGGTAAGTCTTCGTGTGACCTGGATTCAAAAAGACGGTAGAGTGCTATTTGACAATCAGGCAGACTATCGAACAATGGAAAATCACAAGAGTCGTCCAGAAGTAAAAGAGGCATGGAAAGAAGGAGAAGGCAAATCGGTTCGTGAATCGGATACGCTGGATATTAATACCTACTACTATGCCTACGAAATGAAGGATGGAACGATTTTAAGGGTTGCTAGAGAAGGAGACAGCTTTTTTAGCTATTTAGTCAGAGCTTTGCCTATTTTGATGGCATCTTTTGTTGTTACGATGCTAACGACTACTTTTTTGGCAAATTATCTAGTTAAAGATTTGATTGATCCAATTGAAGATATGGCAAAACATATGGATAATATCGGGAGTGAGCAGGTATACAGTGAGTTGGTTCCTTTTGCGAGAATCATAAAGAGTCAGCATGAGTCTGTTTTGAAAAATGCAACGATGAGGCAGGATTTTACTGCAAATGTATCTCATGAATTGAAGACTCCGTTGACTGCTATTACGGGTTATGCGGATTTGATCGAAAGCGGTATGGCAAAAGAAGAAGATGTGATTCGTTTCGCAGGCGAGATACGTAAACAGTCTCAGCGATTATTAGGCTTGATTAATGATACGATTCGTCTTAGTGAAATGGATAATTCCAGTATTGCAGAGGAATATGACTATTTGGATTTATATGAATTGGGTGAATTGTGCTTAAAAAGATTAGAAATGAATGCAGCAGCGCGGGATATTACCCTTTGCCTGGATGGTAGGAAAAGTTATATTTATGCGAATAGAGGTATGATGGAAGAATTAATCAGTAACTTATGTGATAATTCGATTCGCTATACTAATCCAGGAGGAAGAGTATCGTTAGGGATTAACCATACGGTGGATGAGACAATATTAACAGTAAAAGATAATGGTATTGGAATTCCAAAAGAACATCAGGATCATGTATTTGAACGATTTTATCGCGTAGACAAGAGTCGTTCCACAAAGACAGGAGGCACGGGCCTAGGGCTTGCAATTGTAAAACATATTGTAGAAAAGCACGAGGCAAAAATAGAATTGGAAAGTGAACCCGGAAAAGGTACGATTGTTACGGTGCGGTTTCAAAATACGGATAAAGGATAATGGGGCAGAAACTTTTGAAATATTAAAAATGTAATAATGAATGAAATACTCTCGATGCGAAAGCACGGGAGTATTTTTTAGTTAGTTAGATATTCATCTAATATTATGCTTGACGACAATAAAAACATATGATATAACATTATTAGATATTCATCTAACTATTAATTAGATAAGGAAGGGTATGGAAATGGAAGAAAAGAAAGAAGTAAAATTTAAAGATTTGTTACATCAAACAGATTATATGAAGGTACTAGTTGCGAATACTATTAGCAGATTTGGAGATTCCATTGATGCAATCGCATTTGCCTG
>JAGOGN010000243.1 GCA_017996675.1 Lachnospiraceae bacterium
ACCTACCTGCACAGAAAAGGGTCAGAAACTCTTTCAATGTGACTGCGGTCAAAGCTATACAGAAGATATTCAGCCACTTGGGCACGATACCAATAAAGTAAATCAAATCGAGCCTTCCTGTAACAAAGAGGGCCAGGTTATTTATCAGTGCTCCCGTTGTAAAAAAGAAACCATTGAACCAATACCAGCCAAAATTCATCATCCCGGGAAATGGACACAAACTATCAAACCTGGATTATTTAAATCTGGAAAATCAGTTGTTCAATGTGAATTATGTCACAAACAATTACAATCAAAAATTCTAAAACCAACAAGTCCAATTCCACTTACTGGAGTACTTGGAATTACGGCAGGATGTGTTGTTTTTATCGGTTTCATCCTTGCCATCTTTCTAAAAAAACGTAAAAAATAAAGCTTCCCATTCATAAAAAGAATGAGAAGCTTTTGCTTCATTTAATTCTCAATCTGGTATTGAATCATCACTTGATCCGCCCACTGTATGGACTGAAAATACCAATCTTTAAGGGAATTCACATCTATGCCTAAATCTTTCGAAATCTCGGATATATGGTCACACGTGCCTCTTTCATAGCATAAAATCACACTTAAAATTAGTTCTAATGGACCCGTATGGAACACCAGCGCCTGATAAACATCCTCGTCGATTTCAATCTGTTTCAGTGCTTCTTCCATGGATAAATCCAGCATTGCATCAATGAGACTAAATAAACACATTAAAGTTATTGTATTTATACGGTTTATCATATTACTATTTTCTGCAATCAATTCTCCAAATCTTGACCGTATCAATGCCATACGATACAGCTCCACCGGTTTATTTTTTCCCATTTCCAGCATCATCAAGACCCTTGTCCATCGTTCAATCTCTAAAAGTCCCATTTTCGCTAATGCAGCCTTGATGGTTTTCGTTTGAAGCTTTGCTTTTCCAGAAACAGACATCACCCTATAAGCAAGCGTCGGGTCCGTTTCTACAATTTGAGCAAGCTTTTGAAAGGATGGTTCTTTCGTTTTTAGTTCCTGTATCATTTTCTGAAAGACCAAACTGGAACCCTGTGACTGATGCACCCCTCCAACTATTTGAGGTTTGCTAAAGAAAAATCCCTGGAAAAAATGAAATCCCATTTCCTGAGCCTGGTTAAATTCCTCTTCTGTCTCAATTTTTTCTGCCAAAAGATATTTCCCCTGAACTAGCGCTTCTTTCACTTCTTTTTTTAAAGATGAAAGCGGGGTTAGCAAAATATCAAATTTAATAATATCTGCCAATGGAATGAGTGGATAGTCTGCCACTGTTTCTTCAAAATCATCTAATGCAATTCGGTACCCTCTTTTTTTCAGGTAATCCAATCTTTCTATTAAGGGTAAATCTACACGCACGGTCTCCAATACTTCGATTACCAGATTTTCTGGCGCAATTAACTCGATTGTATCGGACATTAAGAAATCATAATCAAAATTTACAAAAGCATTTCTCCCATTCACAATCCGATCGATCCCTAACTCAAACAAACCTCCTACAACTGTAGCCGTCGACGCTTGAGCAGTGGTGTTTCGAAATGCCACATCCTGCTCTTGATTGCGATATAATAATTCATACCCATAAACTTGTTTACTTCGGTTAAAAATTGGCTGTCTTGCAATAAACATTTCCTTCACCCCATCCATCAGTAAATTTTATTAGCATATTCTTGGTAATCCCTCACCATATAATAAATCAACCCTTCGGAGTCCACCAAATCTGGTTTTCATATGAACTCCCTCACCAGCTGTAATTTCCCCAATGATCACTGCATTTTCACCATATTCTTGCTGCTTCATCAGTTCTAATGCCTGTGCAGCCTGATCTTTTGGAAGGACCACAATTAATTTTCCTTCATTTGCCATATAAAGCGGATCTAAACCTAAAATCTGGCAAAATCCATCCACTTCATTCGATACTGGAATCTTCTGCTCTTCTATCGTAACCTGACAATGAGAAGAATCCGCCACTTCATTTAACACGGTTGCTAACCCACCTCGAGTCACATCTCGCATACAATGAATATCCAAATTGGCCTCTATCAGTGCCTGTGTCAGATGACATAGAGGTGCACAGTCGCTTTGGATTTCATTTTCAATTCCCATTCTCTTTGATAGAATTGCTGCATGATGTTCTCCTAAATTACCAGATAACAAAATAACATCTCCTTCTTTGCAATTATGAATACTAATTCCTTTTTTACGAATGATTCCTATACCTGAGGTGTTAATGTAAATATTTCCACTGCCTTCCACTACTTTCGTGTCTCCGGCTACAATCTTAATTCCTGCTTTATGAGCCATTGCTCCCATGGTTTCCGTGATTTTTTTCAAATCCTCCATGGATGCTCCAGCTTCCAAAATAAATCCTGCTGTTAAATATTTTGGCGATGCTCCCATCACTGCCAAATCATTGACGGTTCCACAGATTGCCAGTTTACCGATATCTCCTCCTGGGAAAAACATTGGAGTTACTACAAATGAATCTGTCGTATAGGCGATTGGTCCGTCCATGTCCAATACAGCGGCATCTTCCATACGCCCAAGAATTTCATTGCCATATGCTTCCATAAACATCTGACCAATTAAATCACTTGTCTGTTTTCCTCCACTTCCATGAGATAAATCAATCAACTTCTGTTTCATTTACTATTCCTCCGATTTTTATACCAAATTCCGCATACTCCTTCGGTTGACACCATACAGGGACCAATTGCATCTTCTGGCGTGCATAATGTTCCAAATAACGGACATTGGCTTGGTTGAATCTGTCCTAAAATAACCTTGGCACATTGGCAACCTTCTGGCATTTCTTCTTCTATTATTTCTATATTTAAATTTGCACAATAACATT
>JAGOGN010000244.1 GCA_017996675.1 Lachnospiraceae bacterium
CGTTATAACTATGAATCAGCAACTTAAATCTTACAAAAAATGGTAAAGAAAAAAGTTTTCGTTTGTTACGATCAGAACAATGACCAACAGTACAAACATATGTTAGAAGAATGGAATACAAATCCTGATTTTGAGTTTTGTTTTAATAACCTATCACTAAATGAGGTAAAGAAAGATGAGTCCACTTTAAAAAGTAGTGGACGTTTATTAGTTAATTAAAAATGTTATTGCTCACTATAAAAATTCGTTGATTCCATTGTTATCAGATACTTATTTTGTACCTTGTGACATCAAAAAGAAAAATGCAGTATGTTTAAAAAGACAGATACTACCCCTCAATATGAACTGTTTTCCACGCCCTCTACCCAATTGGGTAAACGTGGAACTAAGAAATATGATGATCCTAAGGATTGGCATAACCAGTTTTGGTGTAATGTGACATCAAAGATTGATGAATCCATTTTTTCTCCTCTTTTCAAAAAAGAGAATATGGGTGCCCCCAATGCCTCGATTCGTGTAATCATCGGCATGTCTTTAATCAAGGAAGGTTTCGGCTGTAGTGACGAGGATCTATTTGAGAAATGCGAGTTTGACCTGCTTGTCCGTAAAGCTCTTGGGCTTGTGTCGTTAAGCGATGTTACTCCCTCTTTGGATACCTACTATCTATTGAGAAGGCGCATTTGTAAATACGAGATGGAAGAGGGCATCAATCTTATGGAGAAATGTTTTGACCAGCTTACCTCAGACCAGCTATCACAATTCAAGATTTCCTGCAAGTCCGTCCGCATGGACAGTAAACTAATAGGCAGCAATATCGCCTGGTATTCACGGTTCGAGATCATTCACAATACTTTCCGTCATTTCATCAAAGGTCTGGGAGAGAGTAGAAACACCCTTCTGAATCCTAAGCTTCGCAAATTGATAGATGCTTTTGAGCAAGAGGACGCACAGAAAATGGTTTATCATCTAAACAGTCAAAGCATTGAAGCTAAATTGTCTTCACTTGGTATGCTTATCTATCAGGTTTTAAAACGTTTGAATGAGAAGACTATTGGATACGATCTTCTTCATCGGGTTTTCCACGAACAATATGAAGTAGTAAAAGGGGTAGCCATTCCACGTCCTAAAGAAGAAATCAGTGCCCAAAGCGTTCAGAACCATAATGACCCTGAGGCTCCTTACAGAAAGAAAGGCGACCAGAAAGTCAAAGGATATAGTGTGAACATCACTGAAACCTGCAATGAAAAGGATGATCAGGACAGTAAACCTAATCTGATTGTTGATGTACAGGTGAAGCCTGTAAGTGCAGCCGACAATGACTATGTGCAGGAGGCTGTTACTCACATTCAGAACAATGTCACCGATGACAAAATAGAAAAGCTTTACGCCGATGGAGCCTATCAGTCACCTGATAACAGGAATTTTGCCGATACAAACAATATTGAACTGATGATTTCCGGACTACAGGGCAGACAATCCATCTATGATTTGGAAATGAAGGATGGCAACCTGATTGTTACCAATCTTGATACAGGGGAAATTATTCCAGCCTACCAAACAGGGGACAAATGGAGAATCACCACTAATGGCAAATCCAAATACAAGTATTTCACTGTCCAGCAGATTGAAAACTCTGCTCTAAAACGCAAACTCGCATCCATCCCCATAGAGGAGCAGATGAAAAGAAACAATGTCGAGGCAACCATGTTTCAGTATTGTTTCCATTCCAGAAACAACAAAACCCGATACAGAGGATTGCTCAAGCACAAACTGTACTCTTACGCCAGATGTTTATGGATAAATCATGTACGACTGATGATTTATCTGATAACAACATGTCAAGGAACGACTAAAAATGGCTCAAAAACCAATTTTCGAGATATAAAGAACTCCATAATGGAGATGCTTTTCTTTTTTGTGAATTTTATAATGCCTAATTCCTATCGGTCGGCAAAGAATATTCAACTAATTATAATGTAAAACTAAAAAATGCCACTTTTTAAAGCGGACTCATTAATAACTATGGCTAATTATTGCTGTTTATGTCGATAATAAAGTGTTTTATTGGTTAAAATAATGGCAAAATATAGAAATGTTGCAATTTTAAAGCGAAATATTTATTAATTTATTGTGTATTTAATAAAATAATAATATATTTGTCGCGGATATAATAAAGTTGAGAAGGAAAATAAATAATATAAATTATCTTGTTATGGAAAAGATTAAAGGTTTAATTGACGCACCATTTACTCCATTTTATGAAAATGGAGAAGTGAATTACGAACCAATTGAAGCATATTGCAATATGCTGGCAAAGAATGGACTTAAGGGAGTCTTTATTAATGGTTCCTCTGGCGAAGGTTATATGCTTAATAATGAAGAACGAATGAAACTTGCAGAGCGTTGGGTGTCTGTTGCTCCAAAAGATTTCAAAGTAATTGTTCATGTTGGAAGCACTTGCGTAAAATCTAGTCGTCTGCTGGCAGAACATGCACAGAAGATCGGTGCATGGGGCATCGGTGCTATGGCACCTCCTTTTCCAAAAGTTGGTAGAGTAGAAGAATTGGTTAAGTATTGCGAAGAAATAGCTTACGGTGCTCCTGATCTTCCTTTCTATTTCTATCATATTCCTGCATTCAACGGAGCCTTCCTTTCTATGGTTTCTTTCCTGGAAGCAGTAGATGGACGAATTCCTAATTTTGCCGGAATTAAATACACTTTCGAGAGTCTTTACGAATATAACCAGTGTCGTCTTTACAAGGACGGGAAGTTTGATATGCTTCACGGACAAGATGAAACCATTTTGCCTTGTCTGGCAATGGGTGGTGCACAAGGTGGTATCGGAGGAACAACTAATTACAATGGAAAAGAACTTGTAGGCATTCTTG
>JAGOGN010000052.1 GCA_017996675.1 Lachnospiraceae bacterium
TTATACTAGCTATAAAACCTAGTATTTATAAATCAGTATTAGAAAAAATTAAAAACTCTATAGATAAAAATACTATTATTTTAACAATTGGAGCAGGAATAAGTGTAGATTTTGTACAAAATATAATAGGAGAAGATAAAAAAGTAGTAAGAACTATGCCTAATACTCCTGCACAAGTTTTAGAAGGAATGACAGCAGTTTGTTTTAATAAAAATATCGATGAATCAGAAAAAGAGATAGTGTTTAAACTTTTAAATAGTTTTGGTAAAAGCGAAGAAATTGAAGAAAAATTAATGCATGCATACACAGGGATAAGTGGTTCTCTTCCAGCTTATGTATACATATTTATGGAAGCACTTGCAGATGGAGGAGTGCTAGAAGGAATGCCTAGAGATAAAGCATACAAAATAATTGCACAAACGGTAAAAGGTAGTGCTGAGATGCTCCTTGAAACAGGAAACCATCCTGGAGAATTAAAGGATAGTGTTACTTCTCCAAGTGGAACTACAATAGAAGCAGTTAAAGTTTTAGAAAATGGTAATTTTAGAGGAACTATTATAGATGCTGTTGTAGCATGTACAAAAAAGTCTAAAGAAATGGCTAATGAGAAATAGATATTTAGGATTATAAATTTTTAGATTATATTAATTTTAATTAAATAAGGTATAATAATACAAAAAATTAAAAATGAAAGAAATTGAAATTGAAGGTGGATATGCATCTAAAAAATATTGATATCATTAGAGAGGCAGATTACACAATTAGTCTATCTCTTTTTTATTAATAACATAAGATGTCAGATAGAAAAAATGAAAAATATAATAAATTCTTAAAGTATACTTTAAAGATAGTTAAAAAATATATTGTTGTTATTTATCTTATTAAAATGTTGTGATCTCTTAGAAAGAGATTAGGTATCAAATAAAATTAAATAAAAAATCCTTATTAGGGGGAGCAAATTCAAAACGCTAAATAATACAAACTAAGATTAAATAAATTATATTAACTGACAAAAAACTAATTTTATAATTAAATATTATTTATTAGTGATTATTTATTGCCTGATAAAAAATAAAATTTAACAACAAAGGAGTGAACTCACGGTGTATAATGCAAAATCAAAAAAATCAATTGAGCCTAACATTGCTGATCTAGCAAATGGTTGGTTGAAAAAATACAAACTAGACTATAAGTTAGAACAAGAAGAATTGAATACTGAAATTGATAAAGCTCTTAATGACTATGATTCTAAAAATGGTGGTTCTGGAGGTAATAGACCTGACGCAAAACTGTTATTGCAGGATAAAAATCTTAATTTTTATCCTATTCTTATTGAGTATAAAGGTTATAAGGATAGGCTTGTAAAAATTGGTGCAAATGGTCAGGTAGAAAATAGAACTTCAAAAAATGAACCTAATTTTAAAAATATTAATTCATTTGCAGTGAATGGTGCAGTACATTATTCCAATGCGATTCTTCATCATACAAGTTATACAGATGTTATTGCTATTGGAATGACAGGATTTAAAGATGAAACTGGAAAAATAGAGCATCAAATCGGTGTTTATTATGTTTCAAAGAGAAATTTTGGAATTGGACAAAAGATTGGAGAATATTCTGATTTTTCATTTCTGAAAAAAGAAAATTTTGATGCATTTATAGAAAAGATTAAGACACTCCATTTATCCCAAGAAGAAATTGATAAGCTAAAAGAACAAAGAGAAAGAGAGATTGATGCAAGTCTTGTCAAACTTAACAATGATATTTATCAAAATGAAAAGGGATTAGGCGAAAATGATCGGGTTTATTTAGTTGCTGCGTCTATTATTGCAACTTTAGGCATACCAGGTGAAGTTTCTCCTCTTGAAAAATCCGACTTAAAATCATCTACCGAAGTAGGAAATACAGATGGTGATATTATCATTAGGAAAATTAAAGCTTTTTTAGATAAAAAAGATTTACCGAAACAGAAGAAAGACTTAATTGTTAGAACCTTACAGAATACACTTACTACTGAAAATATAAATAAAGTGGAAAATGGAGAAAGTCAATTAAAAAGAGTATTTACAAAAATAGTAGATGATCTAGGTATTTATTATAAAGTCGGATTAACTACTGATTTCACAGGGAAGCTTTTTAATGAAATGTATGGATGGCTTGGTTTTACACAAGACAAGCTTAATGATGTGGTGCTCACACCTTCATATGTTGCTACACTATTGGTAAAACTGGCTAGAGTTAATAAAGATTCTTATGTATGGGATTTTGCTACAGGGGAGGATGTCATAATAGTGACAAGGGGTAAAAACGCTGTATTTAATAGGGTTTTGAAGCTTCCACAAAGTCACAAAACGACAAATTGGTGTGCTGCTTAGAGCTTTTATCTAAGAAATAAGGGTTGTAAGCAGTACATCAGTGCCCCTAGTAATCTATAAGTTAAGAATATAAGGACATATCATTTTAGTTCATATATAGTTTAATGCAATCATATTTGAAGTGAGACAAATGAAATTGAAGGAGGAACTCATTATGGGAAAAAATATAAGTGACTATTTGTACGGAGCAGGAAATATAATGTTAAATGCAACAAGAGAAGTTGTACAAAGACATGAAGATGAGTCTGTTCAGGCAGAACGAAATTATGGTGCAGGGATCCTCATTCAAGCACTGTTTGAAGTAAATGTTGAAGATGATGTGATTATTAGTTTAGTTCAGAAATACTATGGTTTTAGTGAAAGAGAAAGCGAAGAACTGATGGTTTCAGAACGAACCATAAATATACCATGTCAGAAATTAGAGACATTTCTTGTACGTTCAGAAGGATACACAAGAGATGAAGCTGTAAATTTCATTTTAAAAAATGGTATTCCAGATTTTTTGAGAGAAAAGAAAGTTTCCTGGAAACTATCACCAAGGGAATTACTTTTAAAAGTAGAAAAAGAGCAACAGAATTATTAGAAGATACTTCAGATGATTCTATTTGCCTATTTGATGAAGATGAGGCTATCGGGATGAAATATGATTATTATGAGAAAAAAATAAATGATGTGATAATGAAATGCCCTATTGAATCAGGGATTGAAATACTTGTTTACAATGTTCTTAACGAGGTTATTGATTCAACAAAATTGTCACTTGTAGACATTAATCGCCTTCGGAAAGATAGAGATTATAGATTGACTACAGATGGGGGAATAGCAGATATAGCTGTTCTTTCGGAAGACTTTGAATACCGCACAGATGTTGGAACAGTCTATGGATTTATTGAAGTGAAGGCAACAAATGAGCTACTTTCAGTAACGGGACAAATTGAAGGTCAAAAAAAAGATATTGTTCATTATATATACACCAACGGATTAGCTTGGAAATATTATAAAGATGGAGAGATTAATTGGGAAATTGTATTATCTTATGATGAAAATCAAGCATGTTCAGTATTGAGAGAACCTAAAAGGATATCAATAGATTCAAAGAAATTTGATACTTTGATTGATGAACTCAAAAAAATTAACTGGTTCTAAGATAATCAACACTAATCTCAAGTAAAATAGATTTCTAAAAATTAAATATGGATGGATAAGCGATTAGAGATAAAAATCTAGTCGTTTTTTTTTATGCCCAAAAGAAAGGAGGAAAGGCGTGGAATTTGAATATTACCACAACAATGATGGTGATCAGTTTCGATATATTCAGTTGCCAACCATCTTGTTAGAACATGAATATTTTTCTGGTTTATCTTTGGAAGCCATCGTCTTGTATTCCATGATGCTTAACCGAATAAGTTTGTCATTTAGGAACGGTTGGATTGATGAGCACTCAAGAGTATATATCTATTTCACATTGGAAGAGGTCATGAAGAAGCTTAGATGCAAATCACAAAAAGCAACGAAGATTATAGCTGAACTTGATGTAGATAAAGGTATAGGACTGATTGAGAGGAAAAGGCAAGGTCTTGGAAAGCCGACAATTATTTATGTGAAAAACTTTATGAGTATTTTCAAGAATAAAGACTATGGAAAAACAGAAGTCCAGACTAGTGAAAATCAAAACTCTGTAACTTTGAAAAACAGAAGTCCTGACTGCGGTAAATCAAAATCTAACTATATAGATATTAGTGAACCTGATTTAAGAAAGAATGATATGAGGAGTGACACCTCCCTTTTTGGATTATTTCAAAATGTCATTTTAACTCAAGAAGACTATGAAGAACTCTCAAGAACGATTGTTGAAGACCTAGATGGTTTGATAGACAGGCTATCAGCCTACATGACTTCAACAGGAAAGACCTATAAGAGCCATAAAGCAACGCTTTTATCCTGGCACTTACAGGATGAAAAGAAATTTAAAAAGAAATCAACCGTACTTAGCTACGATGATTATGACAAAGGAGAACACTTGTGATGAGTGAAATGAAGAAAATTAGAATGGGAGAAGCAAGTTTTAACTACTCTCCAGAAACAGCCTATGAGAAAAACGGCAATGTCTATTGCAACACATGCCATGAACAGATTAATGGCGAAGTAGTCAATATGATGGGCACTTGGATGTGTTTCAGAATTCAGTGCCAGTGTGAAAAGGAAGAAGAAAAAAGATGGAAAGAACGGGAGCGAGTAATGCGGGTAAATCAATTAAAGGACACTTGTTTTACTAATCCTAAACAAAGAAACTACACGCTAGATAAATGTCTTATCAGTAATGAAAAAACAATCGGTGTTGTTTCTAACTACATTAAGAAATTCGATGAGGTAAGAAAAAAGAATGTGGGTCTTCTCTTCTTTGGTGAAGTTGGTAGCGGTAAAAGCTATCTGGCCGCAGCGATAGCAAATGCAGTGATGGAAGAATATGAAATCACCTGTAAGATGCGAAACTTCTCCCAGATTATCAATGACTTGCAGTCAGGCGGATTCGACCTAGACAAAAACAGATATATTGATTCACTGGTCAGAACACCACTTCTTATCCTTGATGATTTAGGGATTGAGAGAAATACACCATACGCTTTAGAACAAGTCTACAACATCATCAATGGTCGAAGTTTACAAGGCTTACCAACCATAATTACTACCAATTTAAGTCTTGAAGATATCAAGAATCACACAGAAAGCATCGAGCTAAAGAGAATTTATTCCAGAGTTCTAGAGATGTGTATTCCCGTTCTAGTGAGTGGAGCAGATATCAGAGAACAGATTCATAAAAAGAAAATACAAGAATCAAGAGAGTTGCTCTTGTAGGAGGTGATAAACATGATTAACGAAGAAACTAGTAATAAGACCTTGCACATGGAAATGCAAGCAGCAAAAGTAACTGCAAAGGGAATACAAAAACTGTTAAAGGATCTCATGCAAAAGCTAGACCAACAGAAGCAGAGCCTTGATAGTTATCTAAAAAGTTCCTCAAAGGAAGTCACCATGAAAGATATGGTGAAAAAGGGGCAACTGGAAGAATTAGAGGTTAAAGATTGTGACCTAAAGGAACTGAAAAAAGAACTCAATAAAAATGGAGTGAAGTTTTCAGTGATGAAAGATAAGGAAACAGGAAATCACTCGGTATTCTTTCAAGCGAAAGATACGGCTGTTATGGAAAAGGCATTTCGTAATACCTTAGCCACTGTTGAGAAAAAGGAAGCGAAGAAAGATTCTGTGATTCAATCAATCGATAAATATAAACAAGCGATGAAAGATACTGTCACGAAGGATAAGGTGAAAAATAAGCAAAAGGAGCAAAGTCTATGAGAGAAAATCAAATACAACAATTTCAGAATCAACATTTTGGAAAGCTCACTGTCATAGAAATTGATAGTGAGTTTTTCTTTATAGGAAAAGAAGTCGCAGAACTACTGGGATACAAAAATGGTAGCAGAGATGTAAATCGGCATGTTGATGAAGAAGATCGGTGCATATTTCAAAACTACCAAAACGGTACTTTTGAAAATATACCAAATAGAGGAGTAACCATTATCAACGAATCAGGACTTTATAGCTTGATTTTGTTATCAAAGCTTCCGAGTGCAAAAGCTTTTAAACACTGGGTGACGAAAGAAGTTTTACCAAGCATTCGAAAACATGGTGGTTATATTGGAAATCAAGAAAATAAATCAAATGAAGAAATTCTTGCCAGTGCAGTCCTTGTTGCTCAAAGGGTAATTCAGGAAAAAGAACAAGTAATCGAGCAGTTAAAACCAAAAGCAGATTACTATGATCAGCTAGTGAGTCAAAATCTTTTAACGAACCTAAGAAACACAGCAAAGGAGCTAAAAATTCCACAAAATAAATTCATTGCGTTTTTACTGGAAAACAAATATATCTATCGAGATAAGTATGAAAGGCTTCTTCCCTATGCACAAAAGAACAAGGGCTATTTCGAGATTAAAGAGTGGTACAACTTCTATAATGATTTAGTTGGGATTCAAACCATGGTAACACCAAAAGGTCGGGAGCATTTTCTGATTCTGACTGGAGGTGATGTCACTTGTGACTAGTAAAATACCTCAAGATATAAAGTCTGTATTTATCGGGCAGGATTGGAAGAAACTACTGAAAGTAAACATTGCATATCTTGCCTTTTTCTATGTCGGTAATATCTTTTCAGCTCATGTAAGAGCCTACCAAGGTGGCGATATCATTGACCGAATTATGACTGCAATCGTAGAACTGGAGACAATGAAGTTTATTCCTAGTTTTCATCCAAATGATTTACTAATTGGCATAGCTGTTGCTGGTCTCATGAAGTTCATCGTTTACACCAAAGGTAAGAAAGCGAAGAAGTTTCGAGAAGGAAAAGAGTATGGCTCTGCTAGATGGGGAAACGCTAAAGACATCAAACCTTATATTGATGAAAAGTACGATAACAATGTGCTCTTTACCAACACGGAGCGTCTCACCATGAATGGTAGACCCAGTAATCCCAAATATGCCAGAAATAAGAATGTACTGGTAA
This sequence comes from Lachnospiraceae bacterium, assembly GCA_017996675.1. The sequence goes on from JAGOGN010000052.1 coordinate 6,937, forward strand.
TCGGTGGTTCAGGTTCAGGTAAAACAAGATTCTTTGTAAAACCAAATCTCATGCAGATGCATTCTTCCTATGTGGTGACAGACCCGAAAGGCACGATTGTCTTAGAGTGCGGAAAGATGCTTGAAGAAAATGGTTATGAGATAAAAATCCTTAATACCATCAATTTTAAGAAAAGCATGAAGTACAATCCATTTGCTTATCTGAAAAGCGAAAAAGACATCTTAAAACTGGTTCAAACGATTATCGCTAATACCAAGGGCGAAGGAGAAAAGGCGGGTGAAGACTTCTGGGTCAAGGCGGAAAAGTTGTATTACACAGCCCTTATTGGCTACATCTACTATGAAGCTCCAAGAGAAGAAAAGAACTTCAAGACGCTTCTGGATATGATTGATGCTTCTGAAGTTCGTGAAGATGATGAAAGCTATATGAACCCAATTGATCGGCTATTTGAAGCCTTAGAAAAGAAACGCCCTACCCATTTTGCAGTGAAGCAGTATAAGAAATACAAGCTTGCAGCAGGAAAAACAGCAAAGAGTATTCTCATCTCATGTGGTGCAAGGCTCGCTCCCTTTGATATTGAAGAGTTAAGGGAGTTGATGAGTGAAGATGAAATGGCACTTGATACCATCGGTGATAAGAAGACTGCACTCTTTGTCATTATTTCAGATACGGATGACACCTTTAATTTCGTAGTTTCTATCATGTATTCTCAACTCTTTAATCTACTGTGTGATAAAGCAGATGATGTGTATGGAGGCAGACTTCCTGTGCATGTTCGATTCTTACTAGATGAGTTTGCAAATATCGGGTTAATCCCAAAATTTGAAAAGCTGATTGCAACCATTCGTTCAAGAGAAATTTCAGCAAGCATCATCTTGCAATCACAATCTCAGCTCAAAGCCATCTACAAAGATCATGCAGATACCATCATTGGTAACTGTGATAGCACTTTGTTCCTTGGTGGAAAAGAGAAAACGACACTCAAAGAACTCTCTGAAACACTGGGGAAAGAAACTATTGACCTTTATAACACATCGGAAACCAGAAGCAATCAAAAGTCCTTTGGTCTTAACTATCAGAAAGTTGGTAAAGAGCTGATGAGCCAAGATGAAATAACAGTGATGGATGGTGGAAAATGCATCTTTCAGTTAAGAGGGGTCCGCCCATTCTTGTCAGATAAATTTGATATCACCAAGCACAAGAACTATAAGCTCTTGGAGGATTACGATAAGAAAAATTTATTTGATGTAGAGAAGTATATGAAGCGAGTCGGTAAGGCAAAGGTCACAGCCAATACAAAGTTAAACACCATAAGCTGATTCAGGAGAAAGGAGCTTAAATGAAGAGGATAAGAAGTCCCACTAAAAATTTAATAGCAGAATGTATCAGTTAAGCGATTGAAAGAGAAAGAAATCTTCCAGTCGCTTTTTAAATTTCAAAGAAAACAGGAGAAAAGATAAATGGAAATGAATTTAGAGATGATTAACATCAACGCAAACCTAGTTAAAGAACCAGTCTTTAGTAGTTTTGAGAAAAACGGAGAAACCATTGAAGTGGTGAACTTCACTTTGGTCAAAAGCTATGGCAAGGACAAAGAATATACCAATTGCTCAGCCTATGGCGAGAAGGTAGAGCTTGCAAGAGAGCTTAGACCAGGCGATTTCGTTCATGTCTTTGGTTACTTCAAAGAGAGGGTCAAGGGCGATAAGACCTATAAAAATTTCATCGTCAAATCATATAACAAAATCACAGAAAACAAGGAGGAAGAATAATGGGATTTTTTGTAGAAGGCGTTAACGTATTAAAAACCTTAGTCATGGCACTAGGAGCAGGTCTTGGAGCATGGGGCGTTATCAATCTTATGGAAGGTTACGGGAATGATAACCCTGGTGCAAAGTCACAAGGTATTAAACAGCTAATGGCTGGTGGAGGTATCACACTGATTGCAATGAAACTTATTCCACTACTTGCAGATGTATTGAACTAAGGAGCGTAACTTATGTTTGGGATTTTCGATAAAATTACAGAGTTCTTTAAGGAACTACTCATCGGAGGTATCCAAGCAAACCTTGAATCGATGTTCTTAGATATCAACAATCAAGTGGCGTCAGTCGCAAGCGATGTAGGGCAAACACCTATGGGATGGAATGGAGAAGTCTTTAATTTCATTAAGACGATCAACAACAATGTCATTATCCCGATTGCAGGACTGATAATCACAGCTGTACTTTGTATTGAGCTCATTAATCTGGTGATGCAGAAAAACAACATGCATGACTCTGATACCTTTGAGTT
>JAGOGN010000053.1 GCA_017996675.1 Lachnospiraceae bacterium
AGTATCAACTAATTGAATTATAAAAGTAGTAGCGAAAAAAGATTGTGGGTGTGATCACAATCTTTTTTTTCGTATTTATAAAAAAACCCGCAATATATGGTTTATTTGTTGATATTTTATCTATATCTATGTATAATAATTTTATTAGGTGGGAGTATACCCAAAAGCAGATTGGAGCAAGGAATGAAGAGCCAGAGCGAAGTGGAAAGAATGTTAAGAGAAATCCATGTGATGGTTGCACAGGCAGCCACCATTCCTGGAAATGATAATCAGGTAATCTTGAGCAAAAATCAGTTGTTTGAAATACTAGAACGAATCAATCTGTGTATGTACGACATGATGGATCAGTACGAGATTACAGAAAAAAGTAAAGGCACAGCAGTTAGACAGGTTAAAATGCAGACAGATGAAATGTTAGAAGATGCCGGTAAAAAGGCAGAAGACATTTACAGCGCTTCCATTATGTATTCCGATGATGCAATTGGAAGGGTGATTAGAATATTAGAAGATGCACAAACCTCAATGGATGAGACGATGAGAAAAGCACAACTTCTTGTTGAGGAAGAGAAAAGTATCGTTCGAATGAATCAACGTGAGTTGCAGGAACAGCTTCTAGAAATGCAGGATTCGAATTTATACAAGAATTTGATTGAAGAGAGACGCAAAAAGACAGAGAAATTTAATCTGGAAAACAGAGCTGTTACAAAAGAACTTTCTAGAACAGTGATTTCTCATTTGCAAAGTTCGAGTAAGAAAACAGCAGATGTAATGTCCGAAATGAAGGTTGAGAAAGCAGAAGTGAAAGTGAACCTTAATTCAGAGTACTTTAAAAGGAAACTGGGAGGTACGAATGGAGAAGAAAAGTAACGAAGAAAAAGCATTACATGGAAAATGGAACATCAAACCTTATCTTGCAATAGGACTAGTTGTTCTAGTTGTTTTGTTATGCGTAGTTACTTTTTATTTTGCAGTGCTTCGTTATCATGGATTATCAGATTTTAGTTCCATGACGATGTCTATCCTTCAGCCAATTATTTTTGGAATTGTCATTGCTTATCTGGTTAATCCCTTGCTTAAATGGGAAGAAAAAAATATGTTACGTCTATTTAAAACAGATTCACAGACACCTAAAGTGAAAAAAATGATAAGAACGATCAGCATATTTGGTGCCTTGCTATTTGTGATTATTCTGATTGGAGTTCTTCTTAGATTAGTGATACCAGAAGTATATTCTAGTATTCAGGGTTTAATTGAAAATCTTCCAGATCAGTACAAAAATACAGTGAAATGGTTCGAAAAAATCCTATCAGACAATGCTCCATGGTCGAAAGTCCTAAATCAAGGGTTTGAACAAGTATCCGATTTTACTCAGGACTGGCTGAATAATGATTTGCTTCCACAGACGAAGGAAATTCTTGGTTCCTTAACGAGTGGTATTTTTGCGGTTTTGAGAGTAACCATGAATATCGTGATTGGATTTATTGTCGCAGCTTATGTTCTTGCTGAAAAGGAACATTTTATGGGACAAGGCAGAAAAATTGTTTTTGCACTTTTTTCTGAAAAAACAGGAAGTAATATAATTGAGAAATCTAGAAAATGTAATGAGATTTTTGGTGGATTTGTAATAGGAAAGATTATTGATTCTTTAATTATCGGCGTTTTGACCTTTGTTCTATTGTCAATTTTTAAAATGCCATATACGATGTTAGTAAGTATCATTGTTTGTGTCACCAATGTCATTCCATTTTTTGGACCATTTATTGGTGCGATTCCAAGCTTTTTCTTGATTTTACTGATTGACCCAACTAAGGCACTATGGTTCTTACTTATGATTTTTTTGATTCAGCAGTTGGATGGTAATGTAATTGGGCCTAAGATTTTGGGGAATTCCACGGGGTTATCTGCTTTTTGGGTACTTTTTGCGATCTTGGTTGCGGGTGGATTATTTGGATTTGCTGGAATGTTATTCGGGGTGCCAGTTTTTGCAATTATATATTATTTATTGAGTGAATGGATTCGGGGAAAACTTAAGAAGAAAAATCTTCCGTTAGAAACGGAAAACTATATGAATGAAGAGGAACTAAAGGAAACAAAGGAAATAGTGAAAAAAAAGTAAAGGTGGAACAGTATGGATAGAGTGGAATTTAAGCTGAAAATAGATCAGATCAGAACTTATGTTGAAGAAGGCGAGTTTCAAAAAGCCGCAGAACTGGTAGATTCCATCAACTGGAGAAAAGTAAAACAGGTTTCGAGTTTGTGTCTGGCAGGAGAAGCCTATGAGAAGGCACAACGTTATGAGGATAGTAAGGAACTACTTCTTATGGCTTATGACAGAACACCAATTGGTAGGAATATTGTATACAAACTTGCAATAGTAGCTGTGAAAGCAGGAAATTTCCAGGAAGCAGAAGAATTTTATGATGAATTTTTGCACATTGCTTCCAATGATAATTTAAGATACTTATTAAAATATCAAATTGCGAGAGGAAAAGGGCAACCTATTTCTGAGCTGATTCAGATTTTGGAAGACTATAAAGAATTAGAGAGTTCGGAACGCTGGAGTTACGAACTGGCTTCTTTATACCATAAAGCAGGAATGATTGACGCTTGTGTGAATTTATGTGACGAATTGGTCTTGTGGTATGGGGAAGGTAAATATGTAGAAAAAGCACTGGAATTGAAATTACTCTATCATCCTTTGACAGATGAACAGGAGAGAAAATATAAACAAATCCGTCAAAATAGGGAAGGAATTGTAGAAATCGAGTCCGGTGAGGAATTAGCATCTGGAGAAATTGCCAATGAAACGCTTGTGATACCACAGGTGGAAGTGAAACCAGTAACTTTTGATACGGTAAATATTCAGCAGGAGTTACAGGAAAATATGAAGCAGATTATGGAAGCGACCGAACGAGGAGCGGTTGTGGATCATATGGAACAGATTAAGAAGCTAGTCAATCAGATTCCTTATTTAAGCGAGACAACTGAACTTACTTCTGAGGAAGAGGAGAAATACGGACATATAGAAACGGATGAAGAAATCGATGGTTCTCTCAGAATTGACTTTAAAAATCTGTTAGCAGAAGATTACGATGGACAGATTAGTATGAATGTTCCACATAGTGCGTTAACAGAACCGCAAATTAATGGACAAATGAGTATCGAAGATGTTTTAGGAGAATGGGAAAAAACGAAGCGCGCGGCTCAAACAGCATTAGAAGTAGCAAACCAACGGAAATTGGAATCTGCAAAAGCACGTGCATTGCAGGAAGCAGAAGGAATTATGGATCGTTTACAAGATGTAATTCCACAGTTAAATGCAATGATCGACGCGCAACTTTATCAAGAAGAGCAAGAAGAGCTATTTGTAACAGAAGAAGAATCAGAACAGGATATAAGTGAAGAGTATATGGAAGAAGTTCCACAAACACAGGAGATGTTGAAAGAAATCGTAAACGGTCTATTACAAGCGGATTTGCCAATTGATGAAGAACCAGTAGAGGAATTAGAGGAAGTAAAGGCAGAAGAGCATTCGGATGAATTATTAAACCAGGCTACAAAAAAAATGGAGTTTTCTCAGGAGTACGGTTATGAACAGGAAGCAAGAGAAGATGAGGAAGAGATTCCAACGAAAAATTATGCTCGTTTTCTGACACCAGAACAAAAAAGCATTTTTTCCTATTTTGTTGCTGTTCCAGGAATGGAAAAGCAAATTTGTCAGGCAATGGAAGAAGTAAATAGAAAAGAAGATAAAACATCTGTATCTGGAAATATCCTTATCGTAGGAGAACGTGGATCTGGTAAAACGCAACTTGCAACGAATTTGGTAAAAGTTTTGCAAAAAGGATCCACACATATAAACGGAAAAGTTGGAAAGATATCGGCAGCAGTTTTAAATAAAAAAGATATTCTTGATTTGATTAGTCGAATGAATGGAGGGTATCTGATTATTGAGAAAGCTGGAGACCTGTCCATGGAAACAGCAACCAAACTTTCGCTGGCAATGGAACAGGAGACCAACCGAATGGTTGTTCTTTTGGAAGATACGAAAGCAGGAATTCGGGAGTTGAGTCAGATGAATCCAGAATTTTATAAGAAATTTTCCACGAAGATTATCATCCCACTATTTACGAATGATGAATTGGTAAATTTTGCGAAATCCTATGCACTTGAAAAAGAGTACGAAATCGATGAAATGGCCATTTTGGCGTTATATAAAAGAATTAGCAATATTCAAAAAATAGAACGTGCAACCACATTAACAGAAGTAAAAGAGATTGTAGATGAAGCAATTGAACATGCGAATAAAGGTGGGATCAAACGAAAATTTGTAAAAGGTTTTGGCCGCAAGAGAGCAGAAGAAGATAAAGAGTTGCTATTGGAAATTGATTTTGAAAGAGAATAAAAATAAGTCAGGAGCACATCTATGGAAATGCTAACAGATTTGGATAGCTATTTATTTCATGAGGGTACACACTATGAAATATATAAGAAGTTAGGAGCACATTTAGGACAAAAAAATGATGAGATAGGGTGTTACTTTGCACTCTGGGCGCCACATGCCAAGAGTGTTTCTGTAATTGGAAATTTTAATAAGTGGAATACAAAAAAGCATATCATGAAATGCAAGAAAAATATGGAATTTTTTGAACTTTTTATTCCAGGAGTAGAAAAAGGCGCAGTCTATCAGTACTCTGTTTTAGGAAAAGATGGAAATCGTTACGAAAAGTGCGATCCCTACGCAAATGAAATGGAGAAGAGGCCTGCACAAGGTTCCGTTGTATCAGATCTTTCTGACCTAAAATGGAAGGATCAGTATTGGATGAAACTTCGTGATAGCTGGAACTGTGATCAGGAGCCAGTTTCTATTTTGGAATTACATCCAGGATCGTTTTATCGTCATCCAGGACGAAGCGACGAAGGTTTTTATAGTTATATGGAATTAGCGAAGTCTCTGGTACAATATGTTAAAAAAATGGGATATACCCATGTAGAATTAATGGGAATTTGTGAGTATCCCTTTGATGGATCCTGGGGATATCAGGTAACCGGTTATTATGCACCGACATCTAGATACGGATCAGCAGAGGAATTTGCTGCATTTATAAATTACCTCCACCAAAATGAGATTGGTGTTATTTTAGACTGGGTTCCAGCGCATTTTCCAAAGGATAAACATGGTTTGTCTTGGTTTGATGGTGAGTACCTTTATGAGTATAGTGATCCGAGAAAAGGGGAGCACCCGGAATGGGGTACCAAAATATTCGATTATGGGAAAAAAGAGGTCGTGAATTTTCTGATTGCAAGTGCGCTATTTTGGACAGAAATCTTTCATGTGGACGGCTTGCGCGTGGATGCGGTTGCATCCATGTTATATTTGGACTATGGAAAAAAGCCAGGTGAATGGGTTCCAAACCAATACGGAGATAACAAGAATCTAGAAGCAATGAATTTTATCAAGCATCTAAATTCTATTATGAAACAAAGAAATCCAGGCGTGATGATGATTGCAGAAGAGTCTACTGCGTGGCCAATGGTCACAGGGAAAGTAGAAGAAAATGGGCTTGGCTTTACTTATAAATGGAACATGGGCTGGATGCATGATTTCTTGGAATACATGGGCACGGATCCACTTTTTCGACAATATCATCACGGAAAATTGACTTTTTCGATGGTATATAATCATTCCGAACGATTTATTCTTGTGTTATCTCACGATGAAGTCGTTCATTTAAAAAAATCCATGTGGGGAAAAATGCCAGGAGATGACCAAGCAAAGTTGCAGAATTTGCTACTGGCTTATAGTTACTATGTGGGTCACCCAGGGAAAAAATTATTGTTTATGGGCCAGGATTTCGGACAGGAAACAGAGTGGAACGAAGATTGGGAATTAGACTGGGGAGTACTTGCTAATCCATTGCATCAAAAATTGCAAACGAATTTTTCTACGCTTTTAAAGCTCTATCGAAAATATCCTGCACTACATACCCATGATCACGATTGGGAAAGTTTTCAGTGGGTAAATGGAAATGATTCAACACGAAGCATCCTTTCTTTTTTACGGAAGAGTCCAACTAAGAGGAATAATTTTCTCTTCATTTTAAATTTTACACCTCAGACATGGGCAGATTATTGGGTTGGAGTTCCCAAAAAGAAAAATTATACGGTCATGTTTAATTCGTTAGAATCAAGTGAGTGGAAAGTTGGGACAATTCTTGCCAGTAAAGATGGCGAATGTGATGGATTTCCCTATCATTTGGAACTGAAATTAAGTGGATTTGAAGTTTGTATTTTGAAATATTAAATAATATAAAAAGTCCAGTAGCTTAGAAAATGCTACTGGACTTTGTTGATGGTATTGTAATGTTTCTAAAAAGAGTATCAATCAAACTATGGACGCATTAGATTCTCTATTTGTTTAATTTTATCTTCTTCCTGACGTTTCTGCATTAAAATTTTGTATTGTTCTAAAATACTAAGTTTCTCTTTCTCACTGACTGCTTTTCCAATATCAAGGTCTTCGATTCGACTCTGGCTGGTAGTTGTATCAAGAGCGCTTTGACTATTATAACTCATCACATTTGATAAGCCATTGGACTGAGCGCCTAGCGAACTTCTCTTCTCAGAAACAGATGAAATCGCCTGATCGATGAGGTTCATATCAAAAGACTTTGTTACATCATATCCTTCTAGGCCAAGTGAAGCTAATGTAGAATTAGCCATTTGAATCTTTCTGCCTCCACCGGATGGATTAGTAGCCAGGTTCATGTCGCTCATGCTGCCATCTAGCAAAGCCTTGTTGTTGTAAGTGGTATTCTTTGCTACATCCTGTATGCCACTCAAAAGCTGGCCTACTTCGTCTTGCATTGCTTGAAGATCTTCCGCATTATAAACTGCCGTATTAGAGGCTTTTACACTAATTTCTTTTACTCTTTGTAGCATATCCTGAATTGATCCGAGTGCGGAATCAGCGGTTTGCATAAGGTCTTTACCTGCTGCAGCATTTTGGTTTCCCTGATTTAGACCGGAAGTCTGTTCATTCATTTTCTCCACAATTCCAAGACCCGATGGGTCGTCTGCGGCGGACACAATGTTCTTGCCAGAAGCAATATAAGGATTGAGTGAAGCTGATGAGGTACGAATTTCCATAGATACCCTCCTTTCCTAATAACAAAAGTACAAATACACCTAGGAATTATGCTATTTCCTAGGTGTATTTATATTATAGGCTCATCTTTGGAAAATGGCAAGTACCATTGACCAAATACCTCGAAAATGTTATAATTTGAGCGATTGAACATCGGAAAAAGGGGTAATAAAGGAGAAGAATTTATGAGCAAATCATTTGATGATTTATTAAAAAAACTAGAGGTTTGCAAGAAGAAAGTTATTGCAGTTGCAGCAGCTCAGGATGAAGCAGTTCTAGAAGCAGTAGCTGGTGCAAAGCGTCAGGGGATCGCGGATGCAATTCTTTTTGGAAGTAGAAAAGAAATAGAGCAAGCTGCACTTCATGTGGATATTGATCTGAACGATTTCGAAATCAGAGATATTGAAGATAAAGTAGAAGCAGCATATGCGGCAGTAAAGGCCGTTCATGACAAAGAAGCAGACATGTACATGAAAGGAATCATTGAAACAAAGCAGGTTCTAAAGTGTGTACTGGATAAAGAAGTAGGCTTACGTACTGGAAAGCTTTTATCTCATGTTGGGGTATTTGAAGTAGAAGGAATGGGACGGTTATTATTTGTTACAGATGCAGCATTTAATATGTATCCTACTTTAGAAGAAAAGAAAGATATTCTGGAAAATGCAGTGACTGTAGCAAAAGCATGTGGAGTAGAATTACCAAAAGTAGCACCACTAGCTGCAGTAGAAGTTATTAATCCTAAAATGCCAGCAACTTTGGATGCAGCTGAGTTAACAAAGATGAATGAATCTGGTGAAATCAAAGATTGTATTGTTGATGGACCACTTGCATTTGATTTAGCTATTTCAAGAGAGGCCGCTGAACATAAAGGAACTTTAAATCGTAAAATTACCGGAGATGCAGATATTTTATTGGTTCCGACCATTGAAGTTGGAAATGTACTTTATAAGTGTCTCGGTCATGTGGCTACATCGAAAAGTGGAGCACTTTTGGTAGGAACCAGTGCACCAGTAGTATTAACATCAAGATCCGACAGCTTTGAGACTAAATTGAATTCGATTGCGTTAGCAGCAATTGTAGCACAGGAATTACAAAAATAAGCATAAGTTCAGGGGGAAATCAAATGTCATATAAGATTTTAACAATTAATCCAGGCTCCACATCAACTAAAATTGGAGTATTTCAAGATGAGACATTATTGTACGATGTAACATTACGCCATTCAACAGAAGAAATCGCACAGTATAAAGAAATTTACAATCAGAAAGATTTTAGAGGAGAAGTGATTCGTACGTTCTTAGAAGAAAAAAATGAAGAACTATCTTCTTTTGACGTTATTGTAGGAAGAGGTGGTTTATTAAAACCAATTCCAGGAGGAACCTATGCTACTACACCAGAACTTTTGGAAGATTTAAAGAATGAAGTTCAAGGAGCGCATGCTTCCAATCTAGGAGGAATCCTTGCAGCGCAACTTGCAAAAGAAGCAGGAGGAATCCCTTCATTTATCGTGGATCCAGTGGTAGTAGATGAATTGCAGGAGCTAGCACGTTTATCTGGTCATCCTGATATGCCAAGAACCAGCATTTTCCATGCATTGAACCAGAAAGCAATTGGAAAACGATATGCGAAAGAAGTTGATAAAAAATATGAGGAACTGAATCTGATTATCGCTCATTTGGGTGGAGGAGTGACCGTAGGTGCTCACAAATCTGGTAAAGTAATCGATGTATTTAATGCATTGGACGGAGATGGTGCTTTTTCCCCAGAACGTACAGGTGGACTTCCAATTGGAGCTTTAATTAAAATGTGTTACAGTGGAAAATATGCGACAGCAAAGGACATGATTAAAGCTTGCGTTGGTCAGGGTGGAGTAACTGCTTACATGGGAACCAACAACATGTTAGATGTAGAAAACGCTGCTTTGAAAGATCATGATCCAAAAGCAAAATTAGTTTTTGACGCATTTATTTACCAAGTTGCAAAGGATATTGGATCAATGGCAGTTGTATTAGAAGGCAAAGTAGACCAGATTTTGATTACCGGTGGAATTGC
>JAGOGN010000245.1 GCA_017996675.1 Lachnospiraceae bacterium
AAGAATTCATGAACGAATCCAGAAAAATCACAGTAGAGTTAAAAGCTGTCAATCACCGTTACCTTGATGTAAACATGAAAATGCCTAAGAAACTGAATTTTTTTGACAGTGCAATTCGCAATTTGTTAAAAGAGTATGTTCAAAGAGGAAAACTAGATGTCTACATTACTTATGAAGATTATACCGAAGGGAAGATGTCAGTAAAATTTAATGAGGATGTGGCACGAGAATATTTAAATCATCTGAACGCCATGGAAGAACTGTTCCATTTAGAAAATGATGTTCGTGTTTCTCATTTATCCCGTTACCCAGAAGTACTTGTAATGGAAGAGCAATCTATGGATGAAGACGAGTTATGGAGCACGATCGAACAGACTGTTCGTTTCGCATGTGAGCAGTTCGTAGAAAGCCGTAAAACCGAAGGTCTGGCGTTACAAGCGGATTTATTATCGAAGTTAGATGAAATGCTAGAATCTGTATCCTATATTGAAAGCCGTATTCCTGAAATCATGACTGAATATCAGAAGAAATTAACAGATAAAGTCCATGATTTGTTAGGTGATAGTAAAATTGATGATAATCGAATTGCCGCTGAAGTTGTTTTGTTTGCAGACAAGATTTCTGTTGACGAAGAAACAGTACGTCTAAAAAGTCATATTCAAAATACCAAAGATGCACTAATTAAAGGTGGAAGCATTGGTAGAAAATTAGACTTTATCGCACAGGAAATGAACCGCGAAGCCAACACGATTTTATCAAAATCAAATGATTTGTTAGTATCCAACGTTGGTATTGATTTAAAGACCAATATTGAAAAAGTACGCGAACAAATTCAAAATATTGAGTAGGTGTAGCATGACGAAACTATTAAATATTGGTTTTGGAAATGTGATTAATACCGAAAAAATAATTGCAATGCTTCGACCAGATTCTGCTCCTGCTAAGAGGATCGTTCAACGTGCCAAAGAAGAAGAACGAATTATTGACGCTACACAGGGACGACGTACTCGCAGCATCATAATTATGGAAACGAATCAGATTGTATTATCCGCACTGATGCCAGAGACTCTTACCAATCGAGTAAATGAAGAAATAATAGAGCAAGAAGGAACAGGAAATGAATAAAAAAGGTATTTTAGTTGTTCTTTCCGGCTTTTCAGGTGCCGGAAAAGGGACTATAATGAAGGAACTGATACAACAATATCCCGAACACTATGCACTGTCAGTTTCGGCTACAACAAGAGCACCAAGATTTAATGAAGTTCACGGAAGAGAGTATTATTTTATTTCAAAAGAAGAATTCGAATCCATGATCGAGCAAGAAGCTTTAATTGAACATGCTCAGTATGTTGGCAACTATTATGGAACTCCTTGTGATTATGTAAATCAACAGCTTGACTTAGGCAAAGATGTGATTTTAGAAATCGAAACACAGGGTGGACATAAGGTGAAGAAGAGATTTCCAGACACATTACTCTTATTTGTAACTCCACCTTCTGCAAGAGAACTTTATAACCGGTTAGAAAATCGAAACACAGAAACAGAAGAAGTTATTCGTGGCAGACTCGCTCAGGCTATCGTAGAATGTGATTCTATGATAGATTATGATTTTTTAATCATCAATGACGAACTAAAAGAAGCTGTGAATCAGGTTCACGAAATAATCCAAAACGAACACTACCGTATATCTAGAAACAATAAAATAATAAATGCAATGAAAACAGAATTAGAACTGTTTTCGAAAGGAGAATGATATGTTACATCCATCTTACACAGATTTAATGAAAGTCGTAAACAAAGAGGTTGAAATTGGCGATGAACCAGTTGTAAACAGCAGATATTCCATCGTAATTGCCACAGCAAAGAGAGCACGTCAGTTAATTGATGGTGCAGAACCATTAGCAAAAGCTCCATGTGATAAAGCATTTTCTATCGCAGTAGCTGAATTATATCAAGGAAAAGTGAAAATTTTAGCAGATGAAGAATAAAATGAAAATATTTACCGTCTCATTAGGTTGCGACAAGAACCTGGTAGACACCGAAAAGATGTTGGGATACCTTCAGGAGAATCAGTATGAGCTTACCGATACAGAAAGCAAAGCAGATGTGATTATTGTAAACACCTGCGCTTTCATTCGTGATGCGAAGGAAGAAAGTATCCAAACTATTTTAGATCTTTCAGATTATAAAACAAATGGAAATTGCAAAGCGTTACTGGTTACTGGATGTTTAGGACAGCGTTATGCGAAAGATATTTTAGAAGAGCTGCCGGAAGTTGATGGAATTCTTGGGACCAATGATTATAGCCACTTAACTCAGGCAATTGAAAATGCATTGAATCACGAAAAGCCTGTATTCACTACAGGGATAACCGAATCACACCCACAATTGGATGCTAGAGTTATTTCTGCGCCAGGGCATTCTGCCTATCTCAAAATAGCAGAAGGTTGTGATAAGCACTGTACCTATTGTATTATTCCAAGCATGAGAGGATCTTATCGAAGTTTTCCATTGGAAGAATTAATGAAAGAAGCACAAAAATTAATTTCTAATGGTGTAAAAGAACTCATTTTAGTGGCACAGGAAACTACATTATATGGAACAGATTTATATGGTAAGAAACAAATCAGTGTTCTTTTAGACCAGCTTAATCAGTTAGAAGGATTGGAATGGATTCGAATTCTATACTGTTATCCGGAAGAAATTGATGATGAATTTATTGACGCAATCAGAAGAAATTCAAAAGTTTGTCATTATCTGGATATGCCAATTCAACATGCTTCCAATCATGTATTAAAGCAAATGGGCAGAAAGACAACCAAAGAGGAATTAATTTCCACTATTCAAAAAATCAGAACACAGA
>JAGOGN010000054.1:0-4186 GCA_017996675.1 Lachnospiraceae bacterium
TTGAAGCTGCAAAGGCTGCATTATTAGTAGCAACAGCTGCAATTGATAAAGCTGCAAAGAAAGGCATTTATCATAAAAATACTGCTTCCAGAAAAGTTTCTCGTTTAGCAAAAGCTGTAAACGGAATCCAGTAATAGAATTTTTAGAACCGACACCGTCATGTCGGTTCTTTTTTTGCGCTAATTTTAAGGAACTTCAGGATATTGCGAAAGAGAGCGGTCAAATTAAATGACTGCTCTCTTTTCTTAGAATGTTTTATTTCATCATTTCATCAAATACAGCGGAAAGTGGGTCTAACCAGTTGCCTTCGAATAATTCAATATTACCACTATCGGATGCTGCGGATAGTTTTGGATCAATTGGAATCTGACCCAGAATTGGTAATTGAAAATTATTTGCAATCTGGTCTACGTGACTGTCACCAAAGACTTTGATTTGTTTACCACAGTCTGGACAAATAGCATAGCTCATATTTTCAACTATTCCTAAAACAGGGATGTTCATCATCTGAGCCATATTTACCGCTTTTTCAACGATCATGCTAACTAATTCCTGAGGGGAGGTTACAATGATGATACCGTCCACAGGAAGAGACTGGAAAACAGTTAATGGGACGTCACCTGTTCCAGGAGGCATGTCTACAAACATAAAGTCCACATCTCCCCAGAATACATCTTTCCAAAATTGTGTTACGGTATTAGCGATAACAGGTCCACGCCATACAACTGGATCGGTGTCATTTTCCAATAACAGATTAATAGACATTAATTTGGTTTCTAATTTACTTATAACAGGAAAGATTCCTTCTTCATTTCCTGTTGCACGTTCACTCATACCAAACATTTTAGGAATGGAAGGGCCTGTAATATCAGCATCTAAAATAGCTGTCTGATAACCATTACGCTGTGCAATGACAGCGGATAAACCGGTTACCATGGATTTTCCAACGCCACCTTTTCCGCTAACGATTCCAATTACTTTTTTAACTTTTGTACTTGCTTTTGGTTGTTCGAGAAAGCTCTTTGGATCAGCTTTTTGCTCTCCACAACTAGAACAACCTTCCCCGCAGCTGGAACAATCACTTCCACAGCTTGAACTACATGTATCACTCATTTGTATATCCTCCTTATATGATCCTATTATAATTTATTTTACTACAAGGTTTTAATCATATGATTAAAACAAGGAAAAGTATAACGCTAAAAGAAACATCTGTCAATGAACATTCCATAAAAAGGAGACCCATAAAAAGTTTACAGGTCCCCAAAATGATGATTAGATAAAGAGATTGGTATCAGAAGTTTCTGCTGCACCTAAGAATGTTGCAACTCCACCGATTTCTACACCATCAATCAACTCCTCCTGATGGATTCCCATAAGGTCCATAGACATCTGGCAAGCTACAATCTTAACGCCTGCTTTCATCGCAGAATCAATTAATTCGTCCAAGGAATAAACATTTTTCTTTTTCATAATGGAGCGAATCATCTTAGCACCCATGCCACCCATATTCATTCTGGAAAGTCCCAATTTTTTCGTGCCACGTGGCATCATAAATCCAAACATTTTTTCGATTAAATTCTTTTTCACAGAAACATGTTCTGGTTTTCTAAGGATGTTTAATCCCCAGAAAGTGAAAAATAATGTTACTTTTCTACCCATTGAAGCAGCACCATTGGCAATAATAAAAGTTGCTATGGCTTTATCCAAATCACCACTGAATACCACCATAGACTTATCGTTTCCACCGGTAGATACAGGGGAGGTGGTGGAAGAAGGTTCGTTGGTATTTTCAGTTCCTTTTTGAATATTTACAGTAAAGATTCCTTTATCGGAACTTTGGGAGATAAAAGTATTTCCGGTTCTTTCACACCAGACCTGAACATCGGATGCGAATGCTGGATCGGTTGCTTCGATGGTTAATAAATCTCCATTGCAAGCTTCTTTGATGCTGGTTGACACTTTCATTATAGGGCCAGGGCATTGGAGTCCACAGGCATCAACGCGAATTGATTTGCAATTAGCCGATACAAGAGGAGCTTCCACTTCAGGTGAGGATGAAACATTGCAATGAGGTCCTTTAGGAGCAGCCTCCCACTTGGATTTAGTCATGGACACGAACTGATAGGTCTTGTAACCACCAGAAAGATTCGTAACGTCAAATCCATGCTGTTTTAAAATTCGGGAAGCCACATAGCCTCTGAGTCCTACCATGCAGTATACATAAACTGGCTTTTCAGGATTGAGCATTCCCATTCTTGCTCTGAGAGAGTCTAGAGGAATTTTGATGCTTCCTTCAATGTTAGCCATAATCGCTTCTTCTTCTGTATTTACATTAACGAGCTGCACGTTGTTAAGATCTAGATTTTTAATGTCTTCTGCGTAAAATACTTTCATTTCGTTTCGTAAAATATTGGAAGCAGTAAAACCTAACATGTTAACGGGATCTTTGGCTGAAGAGTATGGTGGTGCATAACAAAGTTCTAAATTCTCCAGATCATAAACGGTTCCGCCATAATAAATGGAAGAGGCAATTACATCAATTCTTTTCTCGACACCTTCGTAACCAACCGCCTGTGCACCAAGAATTTTACCGTCTTCATTAAATAGTAATTTCATTTGAATCTGAGTAGCTCCTGGGTAGTAACCTGCATGAGAACCTGGATGAACATAAGTCTTATAATAAGAGATATTTGCGGCTTTTAATCCTTCTTCACTCATTCCAGTAGAAGCAGCTGTTAAATCAAAAACTTTCAAAACTGCACTTCCCATAGTCCGGTTGGAAGGGATGGATTCACCATAAATAATCTTTGCTACATTTCTTCCCTGTCTGTTTGCTGGACCTGCCAGAGGAATGGTTCCTTCTAGACCAGTAATCCAGTTGGTAATATTAATAGCATCACCAACGGCATAAATATCTGGGTCGGAAGTTTGTAATTGTTCGTTTACTCCGATTGTATTGCGAATGCCAAGGCCAAGACCTGCCTCTTTTGCAAGAGTGCTTTCTGGAACGACTCCGACAGAGGAGATGACTAAATCTGCATCAAGTTCTTCTTTATTGGTAAGGGTTAAATGAAGGTGTGAATCTACGGAAACTAAGTCTGTTACACCGGTATTTAAAAGAAGGTTTACTCCTTTGGATTGTAAATGCTGATGAAGAATATTTGCCATCTCTAGATCCATAGAAGCAACAATGTGAGGAGCGAATTCGATGATGGTGACAGGAATTCCACGTTCTGTAAGATTTTCTGCCATTTCTACACCGATAAAACCTCCACCAATTACAACCGCACTCTTCGGATTCTTTTCTTTAACGTAGTCACTGATTTTTAATGTGTCTGGAACGGTACGTAAAGTAAATACACCGTCTTTGGTTCCAACCTGCGGAAACATTACTTTTGGAGCAGCGCCAGGGGAAAGAATTAATTTGTCATAAGTTTCCTGATATTCTTCATTGGTTTCATGATTTCGAACGGTAATCGTATGAGCATCTTTGTCGATTCCAATGACTTCACTCTGTATACGTACATCAATCATGAAGCGATCTCTCAATAGAGCTGGTTCTGTAACAATTAAACTTTCCTGCTCTTTAATGGTTCCTCCGATATAATAAGGGAGCCCACAGTTGGCATAGGAAATATAAGGTCCTTTTTCAAAAAGAATGATCTGAGCCGTTTCATCCATTCTCCGAAGTTTGGTTGCAGCGCCGGCCCCACCTGCAACACCTCCAACAATACAAATTTTCATAGACATTCTCCTTTTCGTTATTTTTTTGACATAGCAATCATATGTAATCATTTCTTGTTATCAATGTAGCATGGTTTAGGGATTACTTCTGTGATATTATCACTAAAACGAAGAAGTATTTGTCAAACTCTTGGGATACTACTTTGATCAACCATTCGATGCTGCCAAAATGGGATAGAAAATATATAAAAACTATTTATTAGATGGCGAAAAGTGGAGTAACTGTGCTATAATGTAGAAACATAAAGACCAACAGAGAGTTTTTGAAAATCTAAAAATCACTAGTAATAAGAGCGGATTCGTTATTATTGTAAGGAGGAATGAATAGATGTCAAAGGAAAATTTAGAGATTATGCAGAGAATAATTGAAGAAAAGAAGAAAAAGAGTGCACAACAAGGTGGCGTTGGAGGCTCAGCAAACAAGTCAAAGCCTAATCCA
>JAGOGN010000054.1:4286-9179 GCA_017996675.1 Lachnospiraceae bacterium
AAGGAGGAATGAATAGATGTCAAAGGAAAATTTAGAGATTATGCAGAGAATAATTGAAGAAAAGAAGAAAAAGAGTGCACAACAAGGTGGCGTTGGAGGCTCAGCAAACAAGTCAAAGCCTAATCCAAATCAAGGATTTAACAACAAAAAAAGAGCAGGTTCTTTGAATAAGTAATGAATTAAGGAATCATAGGGGGAGGAAATATACGAGCAGTATATTTCCTCCTCTTTAATATTATCGCTAAAACGAAGAAGTTATTTGTCAAGTTCAATCCTTTTATAGTATAATAGTAATATTAGTTTTCAGATGGAAGGAAAAAATAAATGATAGATCAAAAAAATATAAGAAACTTTTGCATCATCGCACACATTGACCATGGTAAATCTACCCTTGCAGATCGAATTATTGAACAGACAGGCTTGTTGACTAGTCGCGAAATGCAAGCGCAGGTTCTTGATAATATGGATTTAGAGAGAGAGCGTGGAATTACGATTAAATCCCAGGCTGTTCGAACGATTTATAAGGCAAAGGACGGTCAGGAATATATCTTTAACTTAATTGATACACCGGGACATGTAGACTTTAACTACGAAGTGTCTAGATCGCTGGCGGCTTGTGATGGCGCAATTTTGGTCGTGGATGCGGCACAGGGTGTAGAAGCTCAGACGATGGCAAACGTGTATCTTGCGATGGATCATAATCTGGATGTTATTCCGGTTATTAATAAAATTGATTTACCAAGCGCGGATCCTGAGCGTGTAAAGGAAGAGATTGAAGATGTCATTGGTATTGAAGCACATGATGCACCTTTGATTTCAGCAAAAAGTGGATTGAATATTGAAGAAGTATTAGAGCAAATCGTGCAAAAGATTCCAGCTCCGAAAGGAGATCCGAATGGACCGCTGCAGGCTTTAATTTTTGACTCGTTATATGATTCTTATAAAGGCGTTATCGTATTTATCCGTGTGATGGAAGGAACCGTTAAAGTTGGAACCAAATTAAAGATGTTTGCAACCAAAACGGTAGCCGATGCAGTAGAAGTCGGTTATTTTGGCGCGGGACAGTTTATTCCATGTGAAGAATTAAGTGCAGGAATGGTTGGATATGTTACGGCAAGCTTAAAGAATTTGAAGGATACTCAGGTTGGAGATACCATTACTCAGTTGGATCGCCCATGCGAAAAGGCATTACCAGGTTATAAGAAAGTAAATCCGATGGTTTACTGTGGAATTTATCCAGCAGATAGTGGAAAATATACGGACCTAAGAGAAGCTTTAGAAAAGTTACAACTAAACGATGCAGCATTACAATTTGAACCTGAAACATCCTTAGCTTTGGGATTTGGTTTCCGTTGTGGATTTTTAGGATTGTTACATTTGGAAGTGGTACAGGAACGTCTGGAACGTGAACACAACCTGGATTTGGTAACGACTGCACCAGGCGTTATTTACAAGGTTTATAAAACAGATGGTACACAGATTCAACTTACAAATCCGTCTAATCTACCGGACCCTTCTTCGATTGACTATATGGAAGAACCAATTGTAAGTGCGGAAATCATGGTAAAAAGCGAATTTATTGGCGCGATTATGGATTTGTGTCAGGAGCGTCGTGGAGTTTATTTATCCATGGAGTATATGGAAGCAACGAGAGCTTTGATCAAATATGAATTGCCATTAAATGAAATTATATACGACTTTTTTGATGCTTTAAAATCAAGATCTCGCGGATATGCTTCTTTCGACTATGAAATGAAGGGATATGAGCGTTCTGAGTTAGTGAAACTAGATATCTTAGTGAATCACGAAGAAGTGGATGCGTTATCCTTTATCGTACATAGTGCAACTGCGTACGAACGTGGAAGAAGAATGTGTGAACGCTTAAAAGAAGAGATTCCAAGACATTTATTCGAAATTCCAATTCAGGCAGCAGTTGGTGGAAAGATCATTGCCAGAGAAACTGTGAAAGCGATGCGTAAAGACGTATTGGCAAAGTGTTATGGTGGTGATATCTCACGTAAACGTAAACTTTTAGACAAGCAAAAAGAAGGTAAGAAACGTATGCGTCAGGTAGGAAATGTTGAAATTCCACAGAATGCATTTATGAGTGTTTTGAAATTAGACGAGGATTAAGTTTGAACGAGTTAATGATTTATATACATATTCCTTTTTGTGTTAGAAAATGTAAGTATTGTGATTTTTTATCTTTTGCATCTGATGAGGATACGATTGCGTCTTATTGCGCAAGGCTGGAAGAGGAAATCAGGCAAGAGGGCCGTTCTTTTTTGGACAAACAGGTTACTTCTGTCTTTGTTGGTGGCGGGACTCCTAGTATTCTGACAAAAGAGCAAATCAGGTCTTTGCTACAAGTGGTAAACGAATCTTTTTGCCTATCTAAGGACTGCGAAATTACAATGGAGTGCAATCCGGGAACATTAGACGAAGAGAAACTTCTTTGGATGAGACAAGCAAGGATCAATCGACTCAGTATTGGCTTGCAGTCTGCTCATAGTAAGGAATTAGAACTCCTTGGAAGGATTCATTCCTTTGAGGATTTTCTGGAATCCTACCAACTGGCAAGAAAGACAGGATTTGATCATATTAATGTAGATGTGATGTTCGCACTTCCAAAGCAGACGCTGGAATCTTATTTAGAATCATTGGAAAAAATTTGTAAGCTTCGTCCGGAACATATTTCCGCATATAGTTTGATTATTGAGGAAGGTACTCCTTTTAAAGAATTGTACAAAGAAGATCAAAAGTGCATCGAAAAGGGGATAAAGCCAGTTGTTTTACCAGACGAAGATGTGGAAAGAAGCATGTATGAACAGACCGAGCTTTTTTTGAACCAATATGGATACCATCGATATGAAATCTCGAATTACAGCTTGGATGGACACGAATGCAAACATAACAAAGGATATTGGACAAGGAAAGAGTATCTTGGATTGGGACTTGGTGCATCTTCCCTCATTCAAAATCAAAGATGGAAGCAAACAGAGTCCATGGAAGAATACTTAGCAAATGCTCGTCGAGATATTCAGGTGTTGTCGGTGCAAGAACAGATGGAAGAATTTGTTTTTTTGGGATTACGATTGATGGAAGGAATATCCTATCAGGATTTTGAACAGACATTTCATCTAGATTTTAGAAGTGTATATGGGAAAGTTCTAGAAAAACATAGTAATGATCATTTTTTACTAGAGGAAAATGGGAGACTCCGTTTGACCCAAAAAGGAATTGATATGAGTAATTATATACTGGCAGATTTTTTGCTGGATTAATATAAAGGACAACATACAACAAGGGATGAAGGTAATTGGAGGGGTAAGACATGAAAGCAATTCAAATGAAGGATTTACTGAACTATCGTTTTTTGTCAGATGTGAAATATGCACCTGACGGAAGCACAGCAGCATTTGTAGTCAGCTATGGAAAAGAGGATGACAACAAATACGAAGGTCATATCTGGATCTGGGACAAGAAAAATGTTTTCCAGTTGACAGGACTTGGAAAAGAACGTTCTTATGTTTGGGAAGATTCCGAACATCTTTTATTCGCAGCAGTTCGTAGTGATGCGGAGAAAAAGAGAGCGGAAGCAAAGGATATTTTTACATCCTTTTACCGCATTTCCATTCATGGTGGAGAAGCTACTTTGGCGTTTACACTACCATATTCGGCAGGCAGAATTGAGTCATTAGGAAATGGAAAATATTGGGTGAGCGGAGAAATTGATGCGAATTACCCAGATTTTTATAAAATGACAGAAGATGAGAGAAAAGAAGTACTCAAACATTACGAAGATGAGGCAGATTATCAGGTCATTGATGAAACACCTTTTTGGATGAATGGCGGAACGTTTATTAGTAAAAAACGTGATGCATTTTTTGTTTATGATGACAATACCAAGGAAAGTACAAGAATTACACTTCCACTTTTTGCTGCTGGAGATTATACAGTGGTTGGTGAAAAAGTTTACTATACAGGAAGTGCATACCGATGCAAGATGCCTCTGGTACAGGAAGTTTATGTATACGACTTGATGGCAGGGGAATCGAAGTGTATTTATGAAAAAATGGAATACAACTTTGGTCCAATTACTCATATTGGAAATACATTGATTTTAGAGGGAAATAAATGTGACCGTTTTGGATTAAACGAAAATGCATTCTTTTTGACCTTGAATGAAGAATCTGGTGAAATCGAAGTCTTGAATGCATATGAACATGCGCTGGGATCTTCTGTGGGAAGTGATATGCGTCTTGGTGGTGGTTATTTCCAGGAATCTACAGATGAGCTATTGTACTTTACTACAACCAGAAGAAATGCTTCTCATGTATATTCTTTAGATTTAGAAGGAAAAGTAGCACCGTTTTTTGAACGTGAGGGAAGCGTAGATTGTCTGAGTATTCATCCAACTACCAACGAGCTGTTAATGGTTTCCATGCAGGAGCAGAAGTTACAGGAATTGTATTTGTATTCAGAAAAAGCTGGTCTTACACAACTGACTCATTTTAATGAAGAGGTATTGAAGGATCATTATGTAGCGGTTCCTGAAAAAATGACAATTCAGTCTCAAGGTGTAGATATTGATGGATGGGTGTTAAAGCCAATTGATTTTGATGAAAAGAAAAGCTACCCTGCAATTTTAGATATCCACGGTGGACCAAAAACAGTTTATGGAGAAGTATTCTATCATGAAATGCAGGTTTGGGCAGGAATGGGATATTTTGTATTCTTCTGCAATCCAACTGGATCTGACGGTCGAGGAAATGAATTTGCTGATATCAGGGGAAAATACGGCACCATCGATTTCCAGAATATTATGGATTTTACCGATGCTGTTTTAGACAAGTATCCAATGATAGATAGAAAGAGAGTGGGAGAGACTGG
>JAGOGN010000246.1 GCA_017996675.1 Lachnospiraceae bacterium
TAGTCACACCAATGGAAAGAACGATGGTCATTACCGCTACGAGTCCTTCCGGAATCGCTGCTACAGCAAGGGCAATCGCTGTGATGAAGGAATCTAATGCCACACGATACAGATTGGCATCGCTACCAGATACGAAGTAAGAAATAATATTGTATGCAAAAACAACCACACACACTGCGATAACTAATTTAGTAAGGACACGTGAAAGCTGTTCCAATTTGATTTCCAGTGGAGTCTTGCCTTCTTCTGCGAGGGAAATTGCGTTAGCAATCTTACCCATTTCAGTATCCATACCAGTTGCAACAACAACTGCTTTACCACGGCCATAAACAAGAACAGAACCCATGTAAGTCATGTTCTTACGATCGCCTAATGATACTTCCTCAGACTTCTCGCCATTTAAAGTAAGGGCTTTCACTAACTTATCAACCGGAACGGATTCTCCGGTAAGTGCGGATTCATCGATTTTCATGCTCGCGCATTCAAAAATACGACAGTCTGCTGGGATTGCATCTCCTGCATCAAGAAGGATTACATCACCGACTACAAGATCTTCACTTTTGATGGTTTCAATCTTACCATCACGAAGCGTTTTTGTAGTCGCCGCAGACATTTTCTGAAGAGCTGCCACTGCTTCCTCTGCTTTGTTTTCCTGAACAACTCCTAAGATTGCATTAATTAATACAACGGCAAGGATGATGAGTGTGTCTGTTGGGAAAAAACCGTGACCTGCTGCCGAAGATTCAATATACTCCGTTACTGCGGAGATTCCTGCTGCAACGATCTGATCTAATACTTCCTGTGGTAACATATCGGCTTTATATTTACGAACACTTCTCCTTGATTTCTTTTTACATTATTGTTCCAGACTATTGCCATTCAGCAAGAAATCATATACGTTCATCACAAGAATTCCCGCCTCATTGTAGGTTGGAGTGGGGGTGTCTTTTGTGATAATGATTTTTTTGAAAGAATCATCAATCTTCACAAGGGAACGCTGCTCCTGTTCCATTTTTTCAGCTGTTGGCATGGAATAAGCAGACTGTATATAGTATCGTTTAGAGCCTTTATTACATACAAAATCTACCTCCAGCTGTTTCCTCATCATTTTACCTGCAGAGTCTCTCTGTTGGATAGTTACAACTCCAACATCGACATTATAACCTCTACTAAGCAATTCATTGTAAATGACATTTTCCATTGTATGAGTTTCTTCCAACTGTCGGAAATTAATTCGCGCATTTCTAAGTCCAATATCAGAAAAGTAATACTTCATTGGTGATCCAATGTATTTTCTTCCTTTAATATCATATCGATGTGCAGCTGTTATCAAAAAAGAATCACAGAGGTAACCAAGGTAATTATTGATTGTTTTGGCACTGATGGTTACTTGTTTAACCGATTTGAATGTATCTTCCAATTTTCTTGGATTGGTAAGGGAACCAATCGCTGATGAAAGGATATTCAGTAATTCTTCCAGTTCAGCTCGGTTCTTTACTTTATGCCTGCCAATAATATCATTGATATAAGTTTCTTCAAAAATATTTTTCAGATATTCTATTTTCTGCTCGGAATTATGCAGTTGCACCACACTGGGCAATCCACCATATAAAATATAATCATTCCATCCGTCATATTTATTCCCATCATAAACTGACATAAATTCAGAAAATGACAGGGGATTCATGTGCATTTCGTCACCACGTCCACGGAACTCTGTAATGATATCTTTGGATAAAAACTTAGCATTACTTCCTGTTACATATACATCTACATTTGGAATTCTCATCAGTCCGTTCAGAACCGATTCAAACTGTCCCAACAACTGTATTTCATCAAGAATAATGTAATATTGTTCTTTGTCCACGATTTGCTCTTTGATGAAAGGATACAATACTTCTGGGTCACAATATTTGATATTTTCAAACGAATCGAATGCCACTTCGATGATGTGATCGGAGGCTACATTATTCTCAATAAGGTAATCCTTAAACAGATTGAATAGCAGATAGGATTTTCCACATCTTCTCATTCCAGTAACTACTTTAATCAGTCCATTATGTTGTTTTGCAATCAGCTTGTTCAAATAATAATCTCGCTTGATTTCCATTACTTTCACTCCTCATTTTTGCTTCATGAAGCATCTTTGTGTAATGATATTATCCTCTATATCAAGAAGTATGTCAATCTCTATTACGCATTTTTGCTTCATGAAGCATTTTTGTTACCCGGAATATTCGTACACCCAAGATCTTCCATGATATTGTCTATGGTATAGATATTGTTTGACTACAACGCAAAAAAGGACACCTTTCAAAAATTATTTTTGAAAAGTGTCCTTTAAGTGCAACATCTTAAATTAAATTTTATAAGGCAATTTGAAATTATTACTAGCTGTTTCAAATTATGGACTGTCAATTTACTGTCCTCTGGCGATTCGACATGTTTCAAACCCTTGATGCACTGGGGTCCCTCCCCTGCTTTGCAGCGGTCCTCCCCATTGCCATGTTTTACTGGCTTTCTACTTATCTAATGTCTTCATCGTCGGGAACTCCTCCGACAAAACATTGATTTCCCTCCATGATTCTTCATGGTAATCAATTTGCGTATCTGAAATACTTTTTTTGATGTTCGTGATTCTCCATGACACTACAGAATCGATGTGTCCCCATTGTGGCAAGTACCTTTTTGGGTATGGTTTCATGGATCATCATAAAGACTGGGCAATGTCTAAAAACTTAATAGACAATTTGCTACATTTCTATTATAAGTTCTTCATTGCTAGATTTCAACGAATTTTTTATTTTTATCCTAACTCGTTTAATCAAACAATGCTTTTATATCTATCTTAACAACA
>JAGOGN010000055.1 GCA_017996675.1 Lachnospiraceae bacterium
AATCCTTCCATGAGCAAATCGAATACCTAGAAAGAATTACAACTAGCCTTCATGAATCTGTAATGAAAGCAAGAATGGTTCCAATCGAAAGTGTTGTAAATAAATTCCCAAGAATGATTCGTGATCTTTCTAAGAAATTAGATAAAAAGATGGAACTTTATATGTCAGGTGAGGAGACAGAGTTAGATCGTACCGTTGTGGATCAAATTGGTGACCCACTACAACATTTACTACGAAATTCAGCAGATCATGGTCTAGAAAGCGCTGAAGTACGTAAAAAAGCTGGAAAGCCAGAAGTTGGTTCAATCTTCCTGAGTGCATATCAAGAAGGAAATAACGTTGTTATTGAAGTTCGTGATGATGGTAATGGTATTGATACCGACAGCGTAAAAGCAAAAGCGATTGAACGTGGAATTGTAACAGAAGAGCAGGCTGAATCATTAACCAAACAAGAAATCATTGATTTCTTATTCTTACCAAGCTTTTCAATGGCAAAGACTGTTTCAGATGTGTCTGGCAGAGGTGTAGGACTTGATGTTGTGAAATCCAATATCGAAGCTTTAGGTGGAGACGTAGAAGTATCTTCCACATTATATGAAGGTTCTAAGTTCACCGTTCGTCTTCCTTTGACCCTTGCAATTATACAGGCATTGATGGTTGAAATTGAAAACGAAAAATATGCAATCGCCCTCGCATCCATACAGAACATTGAAGATATTGCAGTAGAAGATATTAAATACGTACAGGCTAAAGAAGTTATTATTATTCGAGGAATTGTAATTCCATTGATTCGTTTAGATAAAGTGTTAGATATTCACCGCTCAGCTGATTTTGCAGATCGGTCAGAAGAAAATCTTACCGTTGTAATTGTAAGAAAAGGTGAGAACTATGCTGGACTAGTGGTGGATCGTTTAATGGGACAGCAGGAGATTGTAATTAAATCAATTGGAAACTATATTAATAATAACAAAATCATCAGCGGCGCAACAATCCTTGGTGATGGCGAAGTTGCATTGATTCTTGATGCAAATACAGTAATTTAATGGAGGTGCGGACTGTGGATATAAATACAATTGCTACTACGAATGATAATAAACAATATATAGTTGTAAAAATCGGAAGTGAACAATACGGAATTGATATTAGTTTTGTAGATAATATTGTGAGACTTCAGAAAATCACCAGGGTACCAAAAGCTCAAAAATATTTCAAAGGAATTATTAACCTTAGAGGTGAAGTGGTACCTGTAATGAGTCTTCGCTTAAAAATGTGTCTGGACAATGATGAGTTTACTGATAAATCAAGAATTATTATTTTACGAGTTGATCAAAGAGGACTTTTAGGAATTATGGTCGATGAAGTAAAAGAAGTTGTGACTTTAAGTTCAACACAGATTGACAAGTATAATCCGGATTCAAAAGATGAGCAAAGCACTTATATTAAAGGCGTTGGAAAACATGATAATCAATTGATTTCTTTATTAGATATTTTTTCAATTGTGGAGGATCATGAAACAGAGTAATGATTGAATATAGTGGGTCCTTCGGGACTCCACTATATTTGTATAATATGGAGGAATCATGAATAATTTTACGTTGTCAGATATTAATGATATTTATTTTGATGTTTTAAAAGAAATTGGTAATATTGGTGCCGGAAATGCGACAACAGCAATTGCCAAAATGTTGGATTTAAGATTAAACATGAATGTTCCAAAAGTTGAACTGCTTACTTTTTCTGAACTAGCAGGAATTATTGGTTCAGAAGATGATCCTGTGTGTGGAATCTATCTTGAGGTTCAAAGCGATTTAGCAGGAAGTATGATGTTTATTTTGAAATTAGAATCTGCTCATTATCTGGTCGATCGATTAATGGGTAGAAATACAGAGGAATACAAAGAATTTGATGACATGGATCTTTCTGCTCTTCGTGAAATTGGAAATATTATTGCTGGTTCTTATTTATCTGCACTTGCTGGATTAACTGGAATGACAATTACTTCTTCTGTTCCTTATCTTGCAATAGATATGGCTGGTGCGATTTTAAGTGTTCCTGCAATACAGTTTGGTGTTTTTGGTGATAATGCTTTATTGATTGAAACAGAATTTGGAGATGATGTTCTTGTTGAAGGATATTTTATTTTACTGCCAGAACTTGATTCTTATGACAAAATACTAAATTCTCTTGGAATAACGGTGTAAGGAGAGTTCAAATGTCAAGTAATATGATAAAAGTAGGAATGGCAGATTTGAAAATAGCAAAAGCTCCAGATGCGCTTACAACTTTAGGATTAGGGTCCTGTATCGGGATTGCGATCTTTGATCCAATTTCTAAAATTGGCGGACTGGTTCATATTATGCTGCCAGATAGTACAAGCATAAAAAACAACTCAAATCTAGCTAAATTTGCAGATACAGGAATAACTGAACTGGTGAGTCAGATGGTCATGGCAGGCGCAAATCGTACGAAACTTGTTTCGAAAATAGCAGGCGGTGCAAAAATGTTTGCAACAACTGGATTGTCGGATATTAGTAATATTGGAGAAAGAAATGCACAGGCGTCCATTGCAAAACTTCAGGAACTGCGAATACCATTATTGTCCCAGGAAACTGGTGAGAATTATGGTCGAACAGTGGAGCTGTATTGTGACTCAGGTGAGTTTTTAATTAAATCAGTTGGTAAACCACTCAAACGTATATAAGGAGTCTGAATATGAGGACAAAAGCAATACCTGCAGTTGTCATGATGATTGCAGGATTCGTTACTTGT
This sequence comes from Lachnospiraceae bacterium, assembly GCA_017996675.1. The sequence goes on from JAGOGN010000055.1 coordinate 2,770, forward strand.
GTTTTAAGTTTTGTACAACAAGTTCCGACCGGTGATTTTTTAAAAGACTTACTAATAGTTTTGATTTTATTTTATATATTGGGTATAATAATAAAGAGTGTACTTGATTTTGTTTTCAATCGTGAGAGTAACAATGATGATACTTTGACTGATGAAAATCAGGAAGATCATGATCTGAAAAATGATAATATTGAGCCTGAGGCGAATGACGATAAATAATATAGCATGGGAGACTTTTTATGAAAGAGTCAGAACGTTCGAATTTATGGGTTTTATATCAGAATAATCCCCTACCGGAATTGAGAGAACAACTAATCGTGGAATACGCTCCGCTTGTAAAAATTGTTGCGGGGAGAATGGGAATGTATCTTGGAAGTCATATGGACTTTGAAGATTTAGTTAGTTATGGGATTTTCGGGCTGATTGATGCAATTGATAAATTTGATTTGCAAAAAGAAGTGAAATTTGAAACCTATGCATCTTTACGAATTCGAGGATCTATTTTAGACCAGATTCGTAAAATGGACTGGATCCCGAGAACAATTAGACAGAAACAAAAACAGATTGATGAAGCAATTAAACAAATTGAAATCGAACACGGAAGAATTGCAACAGATCAGGAGATCGCTCAAAAGCTTGGAATTTCAGCGGATATTTATTCTGAATGGCAGACACAGCTTAGCGTTACAAATGTGGTGTCATTAAATGAATTTGTTGAGCAAGGAAGCGAACCGGTCATGGATGCAAGGCATAATAGTCATTTTGATAAACCTGAAACAGCGGTAGAACGGGATGAACTAAAAGCTGCACTTTTACAGAGTTTAGAATCACTTACGGAAAAAGAGAAGAAAGTAATTTTATTATATTATTATGAAGAATTAACATTAAAAGAAATAAGCGAGATCCTACAGGTCTCAGAATCTAGAATTTCTCAACTTCACACAAAGGCAATTCAAAAAATGAAGTTAATAATGGGAGATTATATGGAAATGCTTTTTTACTAACATAAGGAGGAAACGCAAAATGTCACAACAAAATGGAAGTATAATTTTCTGTATTAAGGAAGGCGGAACTTTTATTCAAATTATCCCACCCAAAGAGGGTGGCATTGCGGTGAATTTAAAACTTGTAATGCGATTGTTAGAAGCGAAGTCATTTTCGGAGTATAATTTGAAGGCATTATCAGAGGCGGTTAGTAAAGCAGAGACGGATGTACAGGAACTATATGTAGGACCTGCGCCTTTTCGCCCAATTGCAGAATCAATACAGTTATCTATTTCTAGTGACAAAATGCTGGTTTTTATGACTGCTTTTCCAGGATCTGAAGGTGGAGAACTACTCACAAAGGATGAAATATTAAGTGAACTAAAATTACAGAAAATTGTGACTGGAATTTTAGAAGATGTAATTGAGAATTTTATCGCAAACAAAGAATTTTGTAAAGAAATCGTAATATGCAAAGGGAAACCTGCCACACAGGGAACCGATGCTAAAATTGAGTATTTCTTTAATCGAAATTTAAATACAAAACCGAAGAAAAATGAAGACGGAAGCGTTGATTATCATTCGCTTGATACCATTAGTGGTGTGGAGAAAGGTCAGCGATTAGCTTTGCTGACAAAAGAAATACCAGGCGAAAATGGTTATGATGTTTGTGGAAATATCATGAAGCCTCGTGATGTCAAAACTATAAAATTGGAATATGGTAATAATATTGAGATTTCGGAAGACAAGACAGAACTTTTTTCTGCGGTAACAGGGCATGCTTCTTTAGTTGGAACAAAGGTGTTTGTCTCTGACACATTCGAAGTTCCAGCAGATGTGGATAATGGAACTGGTGACATAGATTTTTCGGGTAGTGTTCATGTAAAAGGTAATGTTAAGAGTGGATTTAAAGTTGTTGCGCAAGGGGATATCATCGTTGATGGAGTTGTAGAAGGAGCGCATTTAATTGCGGATGGTCAAATCATTATTAAACGTGGTATTCATGGAATGACAAAAGGAATTTTGGAAGCAAAAAGTAATATTATTTCAAAATTTATTGAGAATGCGACCGTTCGATCTGGTGGCTATATTGAAACGGAATCGATCATGCATAGTAATGTAAGTGCTTTTAGCGAAGTTTTGGTATCAGGTCGTAAGGGTTTTATAATGGGTGGAATGGTCAGAGCAGGAAAGAAAGTTGAAGTAAAGAGCTTGGGCTCTGATATGGGGACGATGACGCAAATAGAAGTTGGAGTTGAGCCTTCCAAAAAAGAACGTTATGGAAAACTAAAAGAAGAATTAGTAAAACGCCAAAAAGAAATGGATCAGATTAAACCAATTCTTGTGACTTTTACTCAAAAAATAAATGCAGGTGAAGAGATTGCACCCAATAAGAAAGCTTATATTCAGCAATTGGCGCAACAATTTCGACAAATGCAGGACTCTGTGAATGAATTAAAAGTTGAATTTGGTCTGTTGCATGAGGAAATGACTTTAGGCACTGATGCAAGAGTTAAAGTTCAAAATACGGTGTATCCAGGTGTACGTATTACGATTTCTGACGTGAGCCTTACAACAAAAGAGGAAAGAAGTTTTTGTCAGTTTACACGTGAAAGCGGTGAAGTAATCGTAAAGAATTTGTAAGATACCTGCAAAAAAAGGAGGGGTACTTATGACAATTCGATCTGTCGACTTGAATGGAATGGTTCAACGATCTCAGGATGTTGGTGCGGTTAAACAGCATGAAGATAATAAACCTCTATTTGACCAACAATTGATTGGCGTAACTTATGAAAAGAAGAACATAAAAGAAGCTCATAAAGTAGGTCACACAGAAGAAAAAGCAGATGCCAAAGGGCATTTTGATGCAAGAGAAGAAGGACACAACAAATATCAGGATAACCGTAAAAAAAAGGATGATGCAATGAAAGGTACAAAAGTATCAAAGAAAAACACATCATCTGGTTTTGATGTTAAGATTTGAGAGGATAACATGACAGGAATTGAAGTAGTTGTATTGATTGTAGGTATCATTTTTGTGTTGGGTAGCTTTTTTGTAGGTGATAAATTAAGCTCGAAAGATGTAGACCAGATTGCTCTTTTATCAAGAGAACAGCTGAATCGAATTGTTGAAAAAGAACTTCAACATGCGAATGGTCAGATTCAAAACACAGTAGATGAAACAATTGAGAATTCGGTTTTAAAGATTGAACGGATGATGGATAAAGAAACAAACCAAAAAATGATGTCAATTAGTGAGTATTCAGATACTGTTTTAAACGAAATCAACAAAGCACATACGGAAGTCATGTTCTTGTATAGCATGTTAAATGATAAACAACAAGAATTGTCCGATTTGACGAGCCATTTTAGAAAAATCATTTCAGATGCTGAACTTGCCACAAGTGTTCAAACAAACGTTGCATTAACAGAATCGGAGGATTCAGCATTCATTGTTGAACCTGAAATGGGGAAGGATGCAACAAATCATTTGCCAAAGAGTATCGAAGAAACTCCAATCGAGGAAGATCGAAATCAAAACCATAAAATACTTTCGCTGGCTCATAATGGTGCTTCGTCAATTGAGATTGCGAAGCAATTGGGTGTTGGAATTGGCGAGGTTCGATTTGTTCTGGATCTTTATAAAGGAGAATAATTGAAATGAAATTGAAATATTATTTAAGAGGGTTTGGATTAGGGATTATTCTTACGGCGGTGATCATGATCATTGTAACTCACAGTAACCGTAACAATCTTTCTAATGCTGAAATTATAAATAAAGCCGAGTCTTTAGGTATGGTTATGTCAGATCAATCATCAAAAACAAAAGATACTAATAAAGGATCCACCATCAAACAGCAGATAAAAGATGAAGAAACTAACCAGACGACAACTCCTGAGCAAGCGGAACAACCAGTACAAGAATTTGTTTCCGTAGTAATCCAACGAGGAGAAGTATCGGATACGATTGCGGCGAAACTGCAACAAGCAGGACTTGTTCAGGATGCAAAGGTTTTTAACAAATATCTGACAGACAATAAGTTTGATGGCAATCTGCTTACGGGAACCTTTAATATTCCGAAAGGAGCTACACAGGAAGAGATTGCAAAAATACTGACTACCAAAAAATAAATATTACGTGAGAAGCTTGCTTTTTTGCAGAGACTGTGATAGACTAACTTAGTCTGAATAACTGTGCGAAGAGCAAGTTTTTAGATTAGAAAAATAGTAATCACATATGTGGACGATTGGGACGGTGCCTAAGGTTACTTAATCGGAAGATACATATGGAAGAATTTAACCAATGGAGGGAATTAAAATGGGCGTTATTTCAATGAAACAATTATTAGAAGCAGGTGTTCACTTTGGACATCAGACAAGAAGATGGAATCCTAAAATGGCTCCATACATCTACACAGAAAGAAACGGAATCTACATCATTGACTTACAGAAATCTGTAGGAAAAGTAGACGAAGCTTACAAAGCGATTTCTGACGTAGCTCAGGCTGGTGGAAATATCCTTTTTGTAGGAACAAAGAAACAGGCTCAGGATGCTGTTAAATCTGAAGCTGAACGTTGCGGAATGTTCTATGTAAATGAAAGATGGCTTGGAGGAATGCTTACAAACTTCAAGACAATCCAGAGTCGTATTGCTAGATTAAAACAGATCGAAAGAATGCAGGAAGATGGAACATTTGCTGTTCTTCCTAAAAAAGAAGTTATCGAATTAAAGAAAGAATTATTAAAATTAGAGAAAAACCTTGGTGGAATTAAAGAAATGAAAAGAATTCCAGATGCAATCTTTGTTGTTGATCCTAAGAAAGAAAGAATTTGTATCCAGGAAGCTCATACATTAGGAATTCCATTGATTGGTATTGCAGATACTAACTGTGATCCAGAAGAATTAGATTTCGTAATCCCAGGAAATGATGACGCAATCAGAGCTGTAAAATTAATCGTTTCAAGAATGGCAGATGCTGTCATTGAAGCAAACCAGGGTGTTATCGAAACCGTTTGCGAAGAAATGATGACTGAAGATTTTGCAGAAGAAACTGTAGAAGCATAAACAACAGATTACGGAGGAAATAAAGATGGCTATTACAGCAGCAATGGTTAAAGAATTAAGAGAAATTACCGGAGCAGGAATGATGGATTGTAAAAAAGCTCTTGGTGAAACAGATGGAAATATGGATGAAGCAATTGATTTCCTTAGAAAAAATGGACAGGCTAAAGCAGAGAAGAAAGCTGGACGTATCGCTGCAGAAGGACTTTGTAATGTACTTGTTGAAGATGATAAAACAGCAGTAGTTGTTGAAGTTAACTCTGAAACAGATTTCGTTGCAAAGAATGAAAAATTCCAGTCTTTTGTTGCTTCAGTTGCAAAACAGGCATTAGTAAGCAAGTCAGAGAATATCGATGAATTTGTTCAGGAAAACTGGATCGAAGATTCAGCTAAAACTGTTAAAGATGCTTTAGTAGAGCAGATTTCAGTTATTGGTGAGAACTTAACAATCCGTCGTTTTGAAAAAGTAGTTGCAGAAAACGGATGTGTTGTTTCTTACGTTCATGGTGGCGGAAGAATTGGTGTTATTATCGAAGCTGATACAACAGTTGTAAATGATCAGGTTAAAACTGCATTAACAAACGTTGCAATGCAGGTTGCAGCACTTTCTCCAAAATATGTATCTCAAGCTGATGTAAGCGAAGAGTACAAGAATCATGAAAAAGAAATTCTTCTTGCTCAGGCAAAGAATGAAAATCCAGATAAGCCAGAATCAATCATTGAAAAAATGATCATCGGACGTTTAAATAAAGAATTAAAAGAAGTTTGCTTATGCGAACAGGTTTATGTTAAAGCTGAAGATGGAAAACAGACTGTGGATGCTTATTTGAAACAGATTTCTAAAGAAGTTGGTTCTGATGTTGTAATCAAACGTTTTGTACGTTTTGAAACAGGTGAAGGAATCGAAAAGAAAGAAGAAGATTTTGCCGCTGAAGTTGCAAAACAGATGGGACAGTAATTTTTAATAAGACGATATTGAGGCAGATATTCTAGAAATAGGATATCTGTTTTTTTGTAAAAAATACGACCATAATTTTAGAAGGTACCATAGTTTTTTTATAAAAGAAGTGATAACTTTTATTAAAATAAAAGAATAACAGAGGTACTTTTTATGAAGAGATTGAATGGTTCAGTTGTGGTTGGTTTTGTAGCTGCTTTTAACCTAACAAAGAGAGAAATAGAAATCGGATTTCTGATTTTCAATGGTTACTCCAATGCAAGGGTTTCGGATGAGCTATTCATATCCGAAGCAACTGTGAAAAAACATTTGTCACATCTATATGAAAAAACGAATTCCACTGGTAGGAAGGAATTTAAAACGAATATTTGTAATTTCCTGA
>JAGOGN010000247.1 GCA_017996675.1 Lachnospiraceae bacterium
TTTTTTGGCAGTATAGCTAAATGAATGAGAGGGGTCTTTTTTTCATTTATTTAGACGGAAAAATTGGAGGAAAACGTATGGAATGGTATCAAAAAACTACAGAAGAAGTAAAGAAACATTTTTCCCTGGGTGAACAGGGTAGAAGTCAGGAGGAAGTGGAAAAGCTTCGGGAACAAGTTGGTTGGAACCGGTTAAACGAAGAAAAGGCTGTTCCAATCTGGAAAGTATTTTTGTCACAGTTTGCAGACTTACTTGTAATCATTCTACTGATTGCTGCAACTATTTCTTTTGTATCCGGCAATATTGAAAGTACCATCGTAATTTTCGTCGTAATATTGATGAATGCGCTATTGGGAACCGTTCAGCATAAAAAGGCGGAAAAATCCTTGCAAAGTTTAAAATCAATGTCCAGTCCAACCGCCCGTGTCATTCGAGGCGGGAAGATTGAAATCACTACCGAAGAGATCGTTCCTGGCGATATTGTAGTACTAGAAGCAGGAGATATTGTTCCGGCTGATGCGAGAGTAATCAGCAGTCATTCGCTACAGGTGAATGAGAGTTCGCTTACGGGAGAGTCCCTTGCAATTGAGAAAACCGCAAATCAGCTTGAGGGCACATTGCCACTGGCGGACCGTTTAAATATGGTTTATTCAGGAAGTCTGGTAAATTACGGAAGAGCGGAAGTGGTAGTTACAGAAACCGGAATGCAGACTGAAATCGGTAAGATTGCTTCTATGATGAATCAGACCAAGGAAAGAAAGACTCCATTACAAATCAGTCTGGATCAGTTTAGTAAAAAACTGGCATTTGTCGTACTGATTGTTTGTCTTGTCGTTTTTGGACTTAGTCTCTATCGTCAGATGGAAATTTTAGATGCCATGATGTTTGCAGTTGCACTTGCTGTCGCAGCGATTCCTGAAGCTTTGGGCTCGATTGTGACGATTGTTCAGGCAATGGGCACTCAAAAAATGGCAAAGCAAAATGCAGTAATTAAGAATTTGAAGGCAGTAGAAACCTTAGGAAGCGTTTCCGTAATTTGCTCTGATAAAACAGGAACACTGACACAAAATAAAATGAGTGTTCAAAAAATTTATATTAATCAAGAACTGATTGATCCATCTGAATTAGATTTAAAGAATGATTTACATCGATATTTGCTCTATAATTGTATCTTAACTAATGATGCTCGCATTGTGGATAACAAGGGTATTGGTGATCCAACGGAATATTCTCTTTTGGAAATGAGCCAGAAAACGAGTCTAGACATTGATTTAATCCGTGAAATGATGGAGCGGTTAGGAGAATTACCTTTTGATTCGGAAAGAAAGCGAATGAGCACCATGTACAAATTACATGGAACACCAACCATTCTTACAAAAGGTGCAATTGATGCTTTACTGGATTTATCCACATCGATTCGAACTAGCCAGGGAATCATCCCATTGACGGAACAAATGAGGGAAGAAATTCGAAAAGAGAACATTCAATCCTCCAGTCAGGGACTTCGTGTGCTGGGATTTGCATACCGTGAAGTAGCCCATGGCACAGTAATGACAATGGATCTTGAGCAGGATCTCACTTTTGTAGGATTTGTTTCTATGGTGGATCCACCAAGACCGGAATCCATGCAGGCAGTCAAAGATGCTAAAATGGCTGGAATGAAACCGATTATGATTACGGGAGACCACAAAATTACCGCAACTGCAATTGCACAACAGATTGGTATTTATGAAGAGGGAGATTATGCAATTACAGGTGAAGAACTTGATGCCATGTCAGAGGAAGAGTTGAATCAGAAGTTGGAAAAGATATCTGTTTATGCAAGAGTATCTCCAGAAAATAAAATCCGAATCGTAGATAGCTGGCAAAGAAAAGGTCATATTGTTTCCATGACGGGTGACGGAGTAAACGATGCACCAGCATTAAAGAAGGCGGATATCGGAATCGCAATGGGGATCACTGGTACGGAAGTTTCCAAAGATGCTGCTTCTATGATTTTAATGGATGATAATTTTGCAACCATTATCAAGGCAGTTGCAAATGGAAGAAATGTTTATCGAAATATTAAGAATGCCATTCAATTTCTTTTTTCTGGAAACATGGCAGGAATTATGGTTGTTCTGATTGCTTCGATTGGTGGAATGCCATTGCCGTTTGCACCTGTACATTTACTATTTATGAATCTACTGACGGATTCGCTTCCAGCATTGGCAATTGGGATGGAACCTGCGACTGGTCAGTTACTAAAAGAACGTCCAAGAGACCCAAAAGAAGGAATTTTAACAAAAAGTTTTGTATCAAAAGTAATGGTACAAGGTGGTTTGATTGGTATCGCTACGCTGAGTGCATTTTTGATTGGTCAAGAGTATTGGCCAGCGGCAGCTAGCACGATGGCATTCTACACACTTACGATGGCTCGATTATTCCATGGTTTTAATTGCAGAACGCAAGAGTCTATCTTTAAAGTTGGATTAAAAAGTAACCCTTATAGCATTGGTGCCTTTGTGGCTGGAACAGTACTATTATTGGTGGTTGCATTGATTCCTGCGCTACATCCGTTGTTTATGGTTCGTAGCATTACATGGGCGATGGCAGGAATTGTTGCAGGTTTATCGATTATTCCTACAATTCTTATTCAAGCAGCTAAAACTTTACGCAAAGCGAATTGATTCTTGAAGTGAATCGAATATTCGTTTATAATAGAATGAAATAAAACGAACGAAAACAATTGAATCAGAAAGATGGTGGAGAATGAAAAAGTCTGCACGTTACCTTCGATGGTTACTTATCTTATTGGCTATGATAATAGTTTTACAGGATAGGATGCCCGCTTTTGGAAAAGA
>JAGOGN010000248.1 GCA_017996675.1 Lachnospiraceae bacterium
TGGAAAAAAATATATTACTGGTTGGTGTAGGCGGACAAGGAACATTACTAGTTTCCAAGATTCTATCTGAAGGATTGATGGAAGCAGGATATGATGTAAAAATGTCTGAAATTCATGGAATGAGCCAGCGTGGTGGAAGTGTTTCCACACATATTAAATTTGGTGCAAAAGTTAATTCTCCAGTTATTGCTGAGGGAGAAGCAGATATTATGGTTTCTTTTGAACAGGTAGAAGCACTTCGTTGGATTTCTTATCTGAAAAAAGGTGGAATGGCTGTTGTAAATGATCATCAGATTTATTCCATGCCAGTTATCAGTGGAGATCAGGCATATCCAGAAGGAGTCATTGCTGAAATTCAGAAATTAGTACCAGACTGTCTTTGCGTCAATGCTGGAGCAATTGCCGAAGAATTAGGAAATATTAAAGCTCAGAACGTAGTTTTGTTAGGAGCATTATTAAAACGTCTTGGTTTAAATGAAATTGACTGGGATGCTTTGGTAGCAAGAATGGTTCCAGAAAAATTCAAAGAATTAAACCTGAAAGCTTTAGAAGCTGGACGTAATCTGTAAGAGGTGAAAAGATGGAACTGAAAAATTATGATGAATTAATTGCGATGGTAAAAGCTGCACCGATGGTTAGTGGTGCAATTACTGCATGCGATGATCATACAATTGAAGCAGCTTGCCATGCATATAAAGAGCAGGTCATGCGCCCAATCTTTATTGGCGACCAGGCTGAAATTGTAAAATATGTAAGAGAATTTGGATTTTCAGAAGACGAATTCGAAATCATCGATGAGAAAGATCCTTTAAAGACACCATTGATTGCATGTGATTTGGTTAACTCGAATCGCGCATCGGTTGTAATGAAGGGTATGATTGATACTTCCGATTTCTTAAGAGGAATTCTGGATAAAGAAAGAGGACTTCGTACAGGAAATCCAATGAGTCATGTGGCAATTCTACAAATTCCAAATTATCCAAAGTTACTTGCTTTCACAGATGGCGGAATGATTACAGAGCCAGATTATGATACGAAAGTAAAGATTTTGGAAAATGCAGTTGGAATGTTTCGTGGAATGGGCTATGAATGCCCAAAGGTTGCAGCTTTAACAGCGGTTGAAAAGCCAAATAAAGCAATGCCTGAAACGATGGATGCAAGAGCACTGCAGGATGCAAACCAGGCAGGAACAATCACAGGATGTATCGTAGAAGGACCAGTTTCTTACGATATCGCAGTGAGTAAAGAAGCAGCAGAGAAGAAAAAATTCGAAGGAAAATGTAGTGGAGATTACGATATTTTCCTTGTACCAAATATTTCAGCTGGAAACATGATGAGTAAAGCAATTATTTATCATGGTGGAGCGAAAATGTCTGGAATCGTTCTGGGAGCGAAAGTTCCATTAGTATTAAATTCCAGAAGCGCTTCGGCAGAAGAAAAGTTTTACGCGATTTGTTTATCAGTGGCAAGTACCCTTCATTAGGGTACTTGCTTTGAGCATTTTATAAGGAGGGAATATCATGAAAAAAACGATGGATGGAAATGAGGCTGCAGCGTATGTCTCATATGCCTTCACGGAAGTCGCTACTATATATCCAATCACTCCGTCTTCTCCAATGGCTGAGCATGTGGACGTATGGTCGGCAAATGGAAAGAAAAATATTTTTGGCCAGAAAGTTCGTTTGGTAGAAATGCAGTCAGAGGCAGGAGCTTGTGGCGCGATGCACGGATCTTTAGAGGCTGGTGCTTTAACAACAAGTTATACCGCATCTCAGGGACTGATGTTAATGATTCCACCAATGTATCGTATTGCTGGACAGTTAATGCCAGGAGTACTTCACGTTGCAGCGAGAACATTAGGAACCCACGCATTCTCTATTTTTGGAGATCATTCAGACGTTATGGCAACCAGACAAACTGGTTTTGCAATGCTGTCATCTGGAAGTGTTCAAGAAACCATGAATATTGGAGCTGTTGCACATTTAGCTGCAATTGAAAGCCATGTACCATTTATGCATTTCTTTGACGGTTTTCGTACTTCCCATGAAATACAAAAAATAGACGTTTTAGATTATAAAAAATTAGAAGAACTGGTAAATGTGGAAGAGCTGGATAAATTTAGAAAGAATGCTTTAAATCCAGAGCATCCCGTTCAAAGAAGTACCGTTCAGAATCCGGATGTATTTTTCCAGGCGAGAGAAGCGAATAATCCATATTATGACAGACTTCCTGTAATCGTAGAAAATTATCTTGGGAAAATCAATCAGATCACTGGTCAGGATTACCATATCTTTAATTATTATGGAGCAGCAGATGCAACAGAAGTTGTTGTTGCAATGGGCTCAGTTTCTGGAGTGGTAGAAGAGGTTGTTGATTATTTAAATGAAAACGGCAGAAAAGTTGGATTTTTACAGGTTCATCTTTATCGTCCATTCGATATTCAGTATTTCTTGAAACAATTACCAGAGTCTGTTCAGAAAATTACTGTATTGGATCGTACCAAAGAGTGTGGCGCTACAGGAGATCCTTTATACTTAGACGTTTGCGCTGCTTTTACAAATGCCCAAAAAGCACCTGTAATTTATGGTGGAAGATATGGCCTTTCTTCGAAAGACGTCACACCAGCACAAATTATTGCAGTATTTGATAATATGAACATCGAAGCACCAAAAGATAAATTTACAGTAGGTATTGAAGACGATGTAACGTTCCGTTCTTTAACCGTAAACGAAGAAGTGGATCTTTGTGCCAAAGGAACCGTTAGCTGTAAATTCTGGGGTCTTGGTTCTGACGGTACCGTAGGTGCCAATAAGAACTCTATTAAGATTATCGGAGATAATAC
>JAGOGN010000056.1 GCA_017996675.1 Lachnospiraceae bacterium
AAATGGCTTCTGACATTGCCCAGAAAATCACAGAACTTGGATTTGGGGTGATTACGGGCGGCGGTCCGGGAATAATGGAAGCTGGAAACCGTGGCGCACACGGCAATGGAAAATCCATCGGATTGAACATCGAATTGCCTTTTGAGCAGCATTTTAATCCTTATGTTGACAAAGGTTATAATATCAATTTCGATTATTTCTTCGTTAGAAAAGTGATGTTCGTCAAATATTCTCAAGGTTTTGTAGTAATGCCTGGCGGATTTGGAACGTTGGATGAGCTGTCGGAAGCTTTGACATTAATCCAAACCAATAAAATTGGAAAATTCCCGATTGTTTTGGTTGGAAGTGAATTCTGGAGCGGACTTTTGGATTGGTTCCAAGGAACATTGCTGAAAGAAGGTTTGATTGCCGAGCAAGATCTTTCACTTTTCCGAGTGGTAGATACAGCGGAAGATGCGGTAGAGCACATCAAAGCATTCTACGACAAATATTCTGTGAGCGTCAATTTCTAATGCGTGGCATATATTTTGACTAAATTCTATAATTAAAGTTATTAAACATATCAAAAATGAAAAAATATTTATTAATACTTGCAGCGGGACTTTTGATGATAAGTTTTTTTAGTTTCAAGGACTTCGATTTCTTTTCATCAATGACCAAAGTGGATTACATCGATGGAACCAAAACTTTGAAGTTTACAACAAAACTGAACACCACTCACATTTCTCAAGCTGTGAAAATAGATCCTGCAACTGCGGGTTTTGAAGCAGAAGTGAAAAAATATGTGAACAATAATATGGATGTTGCCATCAACGGTGCTCCAAAATCTTTGACTTTTACCGGAAGTCAAGTGAACGGCGAATCTGTTTGGGTTTATTACGAAGCTGGAAATGTTTCCGATATTTCCAGTCTCAAAATCAAGAACAGCATTTTGATCGGACAATTTCCAAAACAAGTCAATATTGTGAATATTACGTACAAAGGAACTTTGAAAACGCTCAATTTCCAGAAAGGAAAAGAGACTTCAGAGGTTTCTTTTTAAAAATTAGATTATACTTATAAAATATAAAATCGGTCAGTTGGCCGATTTTTTTAGGCTTTATTTTTCTAGTAAACTTTTCATAAAAACTATTTGCTCATCTTTGCTTTCAATTAGTCTTTCATAGACATCTTTATTTTCTTGATACAGATTTTGAATTTCTTGATAATTAGTAGATTGGTCTTTAAATTCCTGTTGATAAATTTTGTTAGTATTTAGATCTAATAATTTTTCAATTTTAGTATCTAAAATCTCTGCTATTTTGTACAATCTGTCAACTGTAAGTTTTGTTTCTTTATTTTCTAATTTGGTATATGCCGCTTGGCTTATGCCTAGGTTTACAGCCATTGCTTCGTGAGAAATACCTTTTTCTTTTCTGATTTCTCTGATGTTACTCAATATGTCCATTCTTTTTAGATTAGCCAAAGTAAAAAAAAACAAGTGCACAAAATGTTTTTTTTAAAATTATTTTTAACTTTAAAACTTAAACAAAATGAAAAAACTAATTTTAGTTGCCAGTATCTTTGTAGCTGGTGTTGCATCTGCGAAAACAGTAACTCCAAAAAATGGAGAAGAAAAAACAGTAAAAGTTTCTGCCACTACAACAGAGAAATTTTCAAAAGAAAGAGTGGTAATGTTTGATGAAGGTACAATTTATTACACTGCTAGTTGCGGTATACAGGTTTCTACATATCAGCCTTCGTGGGGTTGGGCTGAAGCCCAAGCTTGGGCGGCTCTAATTGAACAAAATTATTGCAAAGCAAAAAGTATATCTTTTTAATTTACTGTAAATAATATTGAATTATCACAGAATCTTTAGATATTAATTTTTATAAATAAATATTATCAATCTCTAGATTAATTTATTTTTCGAGAAAATTCAAAGATAAAAAATATTACAATTAAAAATTTTATTGCACTTGTATTATAAATATAAGTGCATTTTATATTATTTGAAATAAAATTATGACTAGCATAAAAAAAACATTTATAATATTAATTTCATTTTTTTTTATTTCAGTTTATTCCCAAAATAAGAAAGATGAATTGCGTGGAGAATTTACTTATTTGTTAAAAGCTAAATTAAATAGGTTAAGTAAAGATGTTATAACTAATGAATTTTTCACATTGCAAATTACCGATGATAAAGCTTTCTTTGTTAGCGAGAATACGATTAAATTTGATTCTGTTTTTCAAAAGGAATTTCAAAATTTTGCTAATAATACATCTGCTAATAAAAACTCTAATAAGATAATTGATTTTAAAGGAAAATTTTTCCCAAAAACAAAATTTCCATTTATTATAATCCAATCTCCAGAAAATACTCAATATTTCGAAAATGTTGCAATGGTATTGCTTTCTTATAATGAACCTCTAGTTAAAGATTGGAAACTGATTAATCAATCCACAACAATAAATACATTTAACTGTAAAAAAGCTGAAATAAATTTCAAAGGGAGAAATTGGGTTGCGTGGTATTCCGAGGAAATCCCTTTTCCTTATGGTCCGTATAAATTTAGTGGTCTTCCTGGTTTAATCATTAAAATATCTGATGATAATGGAGATTACGAATTTGAATTAGTAAATTCTTTATCAAGTTCTCAAATGAATAACAGATATTTAAATATAAATAAGAATAGATATACCAAAGCAACGGAAACGACCCAGAAAGAGCTAGAAAATGCGAGAAAAAATTTCAACGATAATTTAGTACAAAGATTTGAAAGTATGGGAACAGTTTTTAAACCAGAACAAAGAGAAAATTTGATAAAAGAACAGACTAACCAAAAAATTAATGAAAATCCCATAGAGTTAGAGAATTAAAATAAATTTATGGGAACAATTCTAAAGATTAAAAATGAATATTTACTGGGAATTAGGATTATTAATGACAATTCGTATGATCCGTATGGAAACCGTCTGTAGAATGTTCCACGTGCAAAGCTTCGGAACGTGGCGAAACGTAAGGAATTCCGAGTTCTAAACCTCTTAGAATAAATAATCCGCCCAATAGAATCATCATCACTGGAATGACTTTCAGAATCTTAACTCGAAAAGCTGTTGTGATGAAATTCCCCAAGAAAACTACGGCAAACATAAACGGAAAAGTTCCCAATCCGAACAACAGCATAAAGAGTGAACTTTGCCAAATTCCGCCTGCAGCCAAGGAAGCTGTCAAAGCCATATAAACCATGCCGCAGGGTAAGAATCCATTTAGGATTCCGGTAGCAAAACGGGATTTGTAATCCGGACGCTGGAGGATCTTTCCAAGTTGCATTTTCACACGCAACAATGCTTTTGAAACCATTGGGATTTTGGAAGCAAAATCTTTCCCACCAAAGGAGAAAACTGCCATTATAATTAATAAAATCCCGACAGAAACCGTCAAATATTTTTGAAAACCTGCGAACTCAAAACTTTGTCCGATGATGCCTAAAATTCCACCAAGAATAGAGTAGGTGAAGATTCGACCAAATTGATAAGTGATATTTTGAAGGTAGAAATTGGCTTTCTGATTTTTCGTCAATCCCATCGATAAAGCAATCGGTCCGCACATCCCAATGCAATGGAATCCAGATGCGAATCCCAAACCAATGGCTGATATGATGAGTGCTATTTCCATAGGATGTCATAATCCACCTGATACGGTTTCTTATTCTCTGTCCATTTTAGTTTTAAAGTATAGGAACCGGGGAAAACAACTTTTTTTGGAATTACAAACTTATGATTCTCCAGATTCAATTCTTTTTTGATGTCAAGGTTAGAATCTTCTGTTCGGAACAAAATGAATTCTACCTTGTTGTCATCCGCTTTTATAGATTCTGGGAAAGTGATTTCCATACCGTTTGCAGTGGCTTTGTAGGCTGGGATTTCTTTCAGTTGAGCTGCATTTTCTTTGGCATCTATGACGTCCTGATATTTCAGCTCCTCTTCATAATAATTATCGGAAATCATATCTGCATTTTGTTTCCCAATAGGAAAGACCAAAATTAGAAATAAGATGAAAAGGATAAAGCATCCCAATGCAATCATTAATCCGTGTCCCCAATTTAGTTTCTTCATCTCTTTTTATTAAAATTGAAATTTGAATGGTCCTTCAAAATAAGTTTCGTATTCATCCAGAAGTTCACCATTCATATCATAAACGCCAAACTTCAGGTTTTGTTTTGAAAGCTTAATCTGGCTTTCCGGGAAACTCACATTGATGGTTCCTTTTATCATCGCATCTCTTTTCAGAACAATTTTGTTGGAAGTACTGGAAGAAATTTCCCCATTTTTCGGTTCTATTATTTTAATAATTACCGTTCTGTTGTCATTTGATTTATTGAGGAAGGTATAGCTGTAAGTATTGGTGATTTTTCCATCTCTTACAAAGAATGTGGATCCCGGAGGTTTTAGGAATTTAGCTTCCATATCGCCTCGGTTGTAAAGCAATCCACCTAAGAAAGCAATCAATGCTAGCAAGATGACAGAGTAGAGCTTCATCTTACCAGAGAATTTGAAATTCTCTTGTTCTTCGATTTCTTTTTCGGACGCATAGCGGATTAATCCTGGTGGAAGTCCAACTTTTACCATTACCTCGTCGCACGCATCGATACACGCTGTGCAATTCACACATTCCATTTGAAGTCCATCTCGGATGTCGATTCCTGTAGGACAAACGACAACGCATTGCTTACAGTCGATACAATCTCCTTTTCCTTCAGCTCTTCTGTCTTCGCCTTTTTTCCATTTCGAACGATTTTCGCCTCTTTTGTAATCGTAAAAAACGTTGATGGTTTCTTTGTCTATCAGCACGCCTTGAAGTCTTCCGTAAGGACAAACCATTGTACAAACTTGCTCTCTGAACCAAGCGAATACAAAATAAAATGCCGCTGTGAAAAGTATCATCACGAGGAAATTGGTCGGTTTCGCAAAAGGACCTTCTTTCATAATGCTGAAAACTTCCTCATAACCCACAATGTACATAAACATAATGTGCGTAATGATGACAGAAATCAAAATGAAAATGCTCCATTTCAGAGATCGTTTCCAGATTTTTTCCGTATCCCAGGCTTGATTATCCAGCCTCATCTGTTTGTTTCTGTCACCTTCTATGGCATATTCTATTTTACGGAATATCATTTCTAGGAAAATCGTTTGAGGACAAATCCATCCACAAAAAATTCTTCCAAAAACAACGGTGAAAATAATAATGAATATTAAAGTAACAATAGCGCCCAATGCCAGAATAATGAAATCCTGAGGATAAAAAGGCTGTCCAAAAATAAAGAATTGACGCTCTATAATGTTGAATAAAAGGAGCGGATTTCCGTGAAACTTGAGAAACGGAATGATGAAATAAATTGCTAATAAAAGGACGCTTACCAAGACTCTGTAATTGGTGTACTTTCCTTTTGGTTTTCTTGGAAATACCCATTTTCTCTTCCCGGTATTATCCATTGTTCCCACAGAGTCTCTGAATGTTTCAGCTTCTACCACCCAGCTTTCTGCTTCGTTGTATTTTTTTTCTGTAGTACTCATAATAATGTTTGGATAAAAAAAGAGATTGTCCTGAAAATGAACAACATTTATATTATTCAATTTCAAATACCATTCCTATTAGAACGATATCTTGTGACAATCTCTTTTATATGATTTTATTCAGCAGCTTTCTCCCAGTTCGGTTGTGTCCCCTGAGGAGCAGCACCACCTTGAGCCTGAGTGATAGGCGCTTGTTCTTGGTTGATATGATAGACATAAGCCGCAACTTTTTCTATATCATTACCAGTAAGAACTCCGTTTTTACCCCAAGCCTGCATTGTTGGATTGTTTGTACTTCCGTTTTCTACCATATAGAAAATTGTTTTGAACAAAGTTTTCTCTGGCTGGTTGATCCAGAAATTGTCCGTTAAATTAGGACCAATCCCTCCTTTTCCTTTGTCTGCATGACATGTAACGCAGTTAGTTTCGAAAATTACTCTACCTTCTTCTACTAAGTCTTCTTTGTATTTTGCTGTTTCTATTGTAGCTTGAGGCACAGTTTTCATGTATTCTTCTACAGAAGCAATTTGTTCTTTGTATTCCTGATCATATTCTTTGATAGGATTTGCAAAATCTGTCAAGAAATAAGACGAGATATAAAGTACGCAATATGCAACGCCGAAGTAGAACAATCCCAACCACCATTTTGGAAGCTGATTGTCTAGCTCCATAATTCCATCGAATCCGTGATCGATAAGGATGTCTTTTTCTTCTTTTTCAGATTGGCTTTTGAAAGCACCATTCCAAAGATATTGGAAGTAAGGGACTTTTTTCTCAGCCAGATATGTTGCTTTTTCTGTGTCTGTCAGTTTTTTGAATTTCTCATTTTCTATCAAATCTCCAATAGCAGTCTGGATGAATACCACAATGATACTAATCAACGCTGTTCCAATGAAGAATTTGGAAGTCAGGAAATCCGACGTTTGAGAAAACATGTAGAACACTACAAGTAATAATCCTAAAACGATTAAAATATTAATATAAGCAGGGGTTCTTCTTTTCATGATTAATTATTTTTTAATTACAAAGTCCATTTTTCGTCTTCATCTTTTTCCAAAGGTGCATTCTCTTCTTCGTTGTAATATTTTTTTGGTCTGTTTAGGACAACGTATATTACTGTAAGAAAGAATAAAATGAAGATAATCATCGCAATGGTTTGAAGCAAACCTGCATTTTCCACATTGGAGACGATATCTTTGAAACTTTGCGGAATCATTTTATTTAAATTTAATTACTAGCTGTTTTTACTTCTGTTGTTTTAATATCTGTCCCTAGTCTTTGTAAGTAGGCTATCAACGCTGTGATTTCTCTCTTTTCAAGTGGCACAAATTCTTCACCAGATTTTGCCTTATTTGCTTTAGATTCTTCGAAAGATTTTTTGACATCATCTGCTTCTGCAAAAACATTTTTTACAATGGCACTAGCTTGATTGTTCATCCAAGAATCCATAGAATCAATCTGAGATTTCGTGTATGGAACGTCAAAAGTATTTTTCATAAGTTCCAGTTTTGCTTGAGTTTTGCTTCTGTCCAGCGTGTTTTCTATCAACCAAGGATATCTTGGCATGATGGAGCCTGCAGATGTCGATCTCGGGTTATACATATGTTTGAAGTGCCAAGAGTCTGGTCTAGCGCCTCCTTCTCTATGTAAATCTGGTCCCGTTCTTTTAGATCCCCAAAGGAATGGCCTGTCATAGATGAATTCACCAGCTTTGGAATATTGTCCATTTTTCCCGTTGAACCTTACAACTTCATCACGGAAAGGACGAACCATCTGCGAGTGACAAGCATTACAACCTTCTCTGATGTAAATGTCTCTACCTTCCAATTCTAGTGGAGAATATGGTTTCACTGCAGAGATTGTAGGAACGTTTTCTTTTACAAAGATGGTAGGAAGGATTTCTAAAGATCCACCAATTGCAAGTGCAACGAATGATAGAATTCCTAAATATAATGGCGTTCTTTCTAACCACAAGTGGAAAGTTTCACCTTCTTTTCTACCTTTATTAATTTTGGCTAATGCTGGTACTTCTGCTGGTACTTCTTTTTGGAAAGATCCTTTTCTAGCTGTTGCAACCAAGTTCACAACCATCAAAATAGCACCTGAGAAATATAATAATCCACCTACAAATCTAAGTTTATAGTGAGGAAGAATAGCTGTTACAGTATCCAACCAGTTTTTGTAAACCAAAGTCCCATCTGGGTTGAATTCTTTCCACATCAAACCTTGTGTAAATCCTGCGATGTACAAAGGAACTGCGTAAAAGATAATCCCGAATGTTCCTAACCAGAAATGCCAGTTAGCTAATTTTACAGACCATAATTTGGTTCTCCATAAAACTGGAACTAAGAAATAAATAACTCCAAAAGCCATAAATCCGTTCCACCCAAGTGCACCTAAGTGAACGTGACCGATTACCCAATCCGTAAAGTGACCTACTTTGTTTACAGTTTTAGTAGCCAAAAGTGGTCCTTCAAAAGTTGCCATACCGTAACAAGTTACAGCTACAACAAAGAATTTTAGAACTGGATTTTCTCTTACTTTATCCCAAGCTCCTCTCAAAGTCAATAGACCGTTCAGCATTCCTCCCCAAGATGGAGCGATTAGCATAATAGAGAAACCTGTTCCTACAGCCTGTGCCCAAGCCGGAAGTGCAGTGTATTGCAAGTGGTGTGGCCCTGCCCAGATATAAACAAAAATCAAAGACCAGAAGTGAATAATGGACAGTTTGTAGGAAAAAACCGGTCTGTCTGCAGCTTTCGGAACGAAATAATACATCAAACCTAAAACTGGAGTTGTTAAGAAGAAAGCTACCGCATTATGCCCATACCACCATTGTACCAAAGCATCTTTTACTCCGGAGTATGCAGAATAAGATTTCCAGCCAGTGAAAGATAATGGAACTTCTAAGTTATTGAAAATATGTAGCATTGCAACAGCAACCCAAGTTCCCAAATAGAACCAGATAGCCACATACAAATGTCTTACTCTTCTTGTAGCAATGGTTCCAAACATATTGATACCGAATATTACCCATACCACGGTGATCAAAATGTCAATTGGCCACTCGTGCTCAGCGTATTCTTTAGAAGTATTGATTCCCATAAAGAAAGTAATCACTACCGATACGATCATCAATTGCCATCCCCAGAAATGAATCCAAGATAATGTGTCACTCCACATTCTTGTTTTTAGCAATCTCTGCATAGAGTAATAAATTCCTGAGAACATAGAGTTTCCTACAAATGCGAAAATTACCGCACTCGTGTGAAGCATTCTAATACGTCCGAATCCGAAAGCACCTTGGGAATTGATAAGTCCTTGCATCCCATCGCTTTGCAATGTTTTGATGGTAGGATCATCTGTTCCTAAGAAAAATTCTGGTAATTCAGGATAAAATAACAACAACGCGGCTGTAAGTCCTAATAAAAAACCTACAATACCGAAAACAACTGTCGCGATCAAAAATGCGCGAACAATACCGTTGTCATAACTAAACTTTTGTGTTTCCATATCTACAAATAGCAATTATTCTTTATCGT
>JAGOGN010000249.1 GCA_017996675.1 Lachnospiraceae bacterium
GGATTTACACGCCCCAATTCCTTGGCCAACATATGTGTTCTTCAATCCTGGTATTGCACATATTTCTCCCGGTCCAACTTCATCCGTCAATTCATATTTCTTTCCAGAATATATTCTGATCTGATTAATCTTCTCCCCATTGATTTCCTCCTTTAAGCGCCAAAAACCTCCTGTTACTTTCAAATGGGTTAATCGATTATCTTGCTCATCCCGTGTGATTTTATAAACTCGCCCTGCCTGCTTCTCGCTCTCCTGCTCTTTCACTGTATAAAGCGTTATTGCGTCCAAAAGCTCCTTAATTCCCTGCACTCTTAATGCGGATCCAAAATAGCATAAAAACATCTGTCTCTTTTTCAGTGCTCTTTGTATGCACTCTTTTTGAATCGGCTTATTTGATGCAATCGCCTCCATGAGTTCTTCATTTGCATATGCAATTGTTTCGTTCCATTCCATCTCGCTAGGCGAGGGTTCTACCATACAAGGTTCCTGGAATTGTTGTTGTAAGTCAAGCAGAATATCACTTTTTTCTCCTTGGTATGCATCCATTTTATTCACAAAAATAAAAACAGGAATCTGGTATTTTTTTAAGAGATTCCATAAAGTCAAAGTATGGCTTTGCACCCCTGCTGTTCCACTAATTACCAGCACTGCAACATCGAGAACCTGAATTGCTCGTTCCATTTCCGTAGAAAAATCCACATGTCCTGGTGTATCCAGCAAAATCAGCTCCGTATCCTGCCATTTCAATCTGGCATCCTTTGAATAGATTGTAATTCCCCTTTGTTGCTCTATCACATCGTGATCCAAAAAGGAATTCTTATGATCCACTCGTCCAATTTCTTTTATGTAATTTGACTGAAAAAGCATTGCTTCTGCAAGGGACGTCTTACCAGCATCTACATGCGCAAGAATACCTATCACTATTTTTTTCATAATTTTTCCTTTATTATGCTCACTTTTAACTTTACCTTATCTAAAAAAAGAGCGTTATTGGATTACTCCGAATAACGCTCTTTACACATTTCCATTAATTCATTTCTGTAAATGCATCTTTGTCTAATCCACATGTAGGGCAAACCCAGTCTGCTGGTACATCTTCCCACGAAGTACCTGGTGCAACACCGTTATCAGGATCTCCTACTGTTGGATCATAAACATAACCACAAGGACATTCATACTTACTCATTCTATCTACCTCCGTTTAATTTGATACTTTATTTTACCATATTCAATATTATGATTCAAGAAATATTATCCTAATGCAACATCCAAAGTCATCATGACCAAAAAACCAACAGCAAACCCAATCGTTCCAATATTTGAATGAGAACCTTGTGAAGCTTCTGGAATGAGTTCCTCCACTACCACATATATCATTGCCCCTGCTGCAAAAGCCAAAAGATACGGCAGGATTGGTACTACGAGTCCAGTTAGTAAGATTGTAAGTACTGCTGCAATTGGTTCTACAATTCCAGATAACATTCCTAAGAAAAAAGCCTTTCCCCTCTTTGTTCCATCACTGCGTAAGGGAAGTGAGATAATCGCGCCTTCTGGAAAGTTCTGAATCGAAATTCCCACAGCCAAAGCAATCGCACCAGCCATAGTCACCTGGGAACTTCCAGCTGCCACACCAGCAAAAGTAACACCTACCGCCATTCCTTCTGGAATATTATGTAAAGTTACAGCTAAAATCAGCATGGTATTCTTCTTTAAACCAGACTTTAAACCTTCCGGTTGATCACTATCAATATGAAGATGTGGGATCAATAAATCCATCAATAATAAAAATCCAATACCAATGATAAATCCTACAACTGCCGGAACAAACGAAAATTTTCCCATATCAGATGACATTTCAATTGCCGGAATCAGTAATGACCAAACTGCCGCCGCAACCATCACACCGGATGCAAACCCCAATAATATTTTCTGAATTAATGGTTTAATCTGATTCTTTAATAAAAATACACACGCTGCACCTAGTGTAGTTCCAATAAATGGAATCAAAATACCCATTGGTATATTCATGTCTTAAATCTTCCTCTCCTATTAGTCAAGTACCAATGATGGCGCTGTATACATTCTAGCTTTCATTTCGCTATCTAACATATATAAACCTTTGGAATCTCCTGCAAAAAGATCATACTTCTTAATATTATCATCTGCATTCTTTTCTTCTTCGCCTTGTTCTTTAATAAACCAATCCAAAAATTGCATTGTCCTAAAATCCTTATTCTGAAATGCTTCTTCATAAATGGTATTGATCGATGCTGTCACATATTCCTCATGTTTTAATGCTCCAACCAACGGTTCACGATAGGTTTCATAAACTTCATTCGGTGCTTCAATGGATTCAAACGTCACTTTCTCTCCATTATTCAGCAAATACTGGCGAAACAGCATTGCATGATCTCTTTCCTCTTGGGTCTGAACATAAAACCAATGTTCAAAACCATTCAGCCCTTCGTCCGCGAAGTAGTTTGCCATGTCTAAGTACAAATAAGCTGAATATAATTCCTTGTTAATCTGTTCGTTTAATAATCTTGCAACTTCCTTATTCAACATCTGTATATCCTCCTTTATTTGATACTGCTATTATAACACAGCTCACTCTAGTATTCCTAGCTCCGTAATGAAATAAATAACTCAAAGATCAAAGAAAGAAAGTTGTTGCCCATCCATTCTGGACTCATAATGATGCATCCATGAGAACATCCCCTATAAATATTCATACCATTTTGCTGCGATAATATGGATTTGGCCATTACTTCATGCATCTCGTTCCTCTTTTCAAAACTCTTAGTTACCATCACTATTGTTTATT
>JAGOGN010000250.1 GCA_017996675.1 Lachnospiraceae bacterium
TGAAAATATTAGTTATTAATCCGGGGGCAACCTCCACTAAAATTGCAATTTATGAAGATACTACTGAAATATTCAAATCCTCTGTTGATCATTCCGCAGCTGATTTAGCACCATTTCATGCTGTAATTGAACAGCTTGACTATCGTCATGGCCTAATTGCCAATACGCTTAAAGAAGCTGGATATTCAGCGAAAGATTTTGCTGCTGTATGTGGTAGAGGAGGTCTCCTTCGTCACGTTCCAAGTGGAACATACCAGGTAAATGATCGAATGATTGAAGACATTAAGAATCCTCCTTATGGAGAACATGCTTCCAATCTTGGCGCAATCCTTGCGAAATCTTTTGCAGACGAAGCAGGTGTAAATGCTTATATTGTTGATCCAGTTTGTGTGGATGAGCTTACAGATATTGCCCGTATTTCAGGATTCGAAGGAATGGAGCGCCAGAGCTTTTTCCATGCACTCAACCATAAAGGTATGGCTAGAAAAGCTGCTGCTGGGCTTGGCAAAGCTTATGAAGAATTAAATTTAATCGTTGTACATATGGGTGGTGGTGTATCTGTAGCTGCTCACGAAAAAGGACGCGTCATTGATGTAAATAACGTAAAAGACGAAGGCTGTTTCTCCATGGACAGAGGCGGTTCCCTTCCAGTCAATGCAATTATTAACCTTTGCTATTCTGGAAAGACCAAAGACGAAGTAAAGAAAATGCTTGGTAGTCAGGCAGGAGTATTCTCTTATCTTGGAACTAGAGACTTTTTAGAAGTTCAAACTGCTGCTTTTGAAAAAAATGATGAAAAAGCAAAGCTGATCTTTGATGCTTTAGTTTACCAGCATGCAAAAGATATTGGCACCATGGCTGCAGTACTAAAATTCGAAGTAGATGCCATCATCCTTACTGGTGGAATGGCTAACAGCAAATTACTTTGTAGCGCAATTGAATCTTATACGCAAAAAATTGCTCCAATGATTGTTCTCCCTGGCGAAGCAGAGATGGCTTCCCTTGCAGCAGGGGCATTCCGTGTTTTAAACGGTGAAAAAGTCTGCGAATATAAATAACTTATCTCTAGACAACTTGGCTCTGATTCACAATGAAAGTTCAACAACCATTGCGATTTCAGAGTCTTTTTGACTCGTTTGAACAATGAATGAACACATTTTTATGGTATATTTTTAAGTATCTAACACGTCATGAAAGGAATCCATACACATGTTACCTGACCTTAGTAAGTTGAAACAAGTGGAACACCCTGAACTACTTTTAGCGCAAGCAGAACCATTTTTAGAGCTTATGATGAAATACCATTGCGCGGTCATGGAAGTAGAAACTAAAATCAAGATTTTAAACGAAGAGTTTTCCCATAAAAATCAGCGCAATCCGATAGAGTCCATTAAAACAAGAATCAAATCACCTGCCAGTATTTTAGAGAAAATGAACCGTAGGGATATTCCTTTTGATATTGAACATATGGAAAAAGAATTAAACGATATCGCTGGGGTACGGGTTATTTGCTCTTTTCCAGAAGATATCTATGATGTAGCACGCTTAATTACAGAACAGGATGACATTGTCATTCTACAAATAAAAGATTATATCGAGAATCCAAAATCAAACGGATATCGTAGCCTCCATTTAATTGTTGCTATTCCTATTTTTCTTTCCAGTCAAAAGAAGAATATGAAAGTAGAGTTACAGTTTCGAACCATTGCAATGGATTTTTGGGCAAGCTTAGAACACAAGGTAAAGTACAAAAAGGACGTCGAGAATCCAGAGTACATTGCGGAAGAATTAAGAAAATGCGCTGAAAGCATCGCGCAACTCGATCTAAGAATGCAGGAAATCGAAAGATCTACAAACCCTACCACCACATGCGATTTATAGTTTCTGCACATATTAAAATCAGGCCAGTTGTTACTGACCTGATTTTTTAGTGAGTAATTCCAGCATTTGCCTGGATATCATTCTTCGTTTCAATAGCCGACAAAATTGCTATTTCAATCCCGCGAGCAATTGTAGCAACCTCCATTGTTGGCGTATTTGCGCTCTTTCCTACCCCTTGATTCGTTGCGTAAGGGACATGAATAAATCCACCTCTCGCAGAGGGGTAGTTTTGTTCAATCTCATACATCAGTGAGTAAAAGATATAATTGCAGACATATGTTCCAGCAGTATAAGAAATCGACGCTGGTATTCCTGCTTCCTGAATTTGTTTCACCATTGCTTTTATCGGTAAATTGGTAAAATATGCCGTATTTCCATCTTCAACAATCGGTTCATTCTCTGGCTGATTTCCGTTATTATCTGGTATTCCCGCTTCCGCTAAATTAATCGCTACTTTTTCTACTGTAATTCCTGCCCTGCCTCCTGCCTGTCCAATACAAAAGACCAGGTCCGGCTGTTCCGCTCTCATATATTCCGAAAGAACCCTGCGACTTTCATAAAAAGCAGTTGGGATTTCTTTTTTAAGAATTACCGCATTATTAATTCTGTCTGGCAACATGGAAACAGCAAGAAAAGCGGGATTGATGCTTTCTCCTCCAAATGGTTCAAAACCTGTTACTAATACTTTCATACTCCACCTCTTTGCTTTTTCTTAAGGATAACGCGTTTTATACCAAATGTCAAAATAGAACTCCTGTATTTACAGGAGTTCTACTAAATTCATTTCTATTTTCTTATAAAAATTTCCAATATGTAGTCCATCTACTAAGGCATGATGTGCCAAAATACTTACTGGAATCATAATTCGCCCATTCACTTCGTGATACTTTCCCCATGTTATTCGAGGATTACTGTCCGCA
>JAGOGN010000251.1 GCA_017996675.1 Lachnospiraceae bacterium
CAGCTACCATAAATGACATAGACAGATTCTTAGGCAATGCATCTACCACAATTCCAAGCATCAAAAATAAACAGCCTGACAAAGCAACTATACTCCAGCTCTTCCATTTCCCTGTTTTAATTTGAGGCTGAACTTGTTGGTTCGTCAACCATTGATGGCATTGATCCATTTCTTCTACCGTAGGAACACCATTTTGAAATAAAGACTGATAACGATTCCACTCTTGCTGCTCTTGTTCATTCCAGATACGAATCTTTATTGTCGACTCCTGAAGTCTTTTTAACTCTTCTTTTAATAATCTGATTTCCTGATTCAGATAACGATTCTGTTCCTGAACCAGCTGAAGTATTCCACCATTTCCTCGTAACGCCTTTAGCTTACGCAGTTGCTTTTCCAATAAGTCAACAGCATCTGCTGATTCTTCTATTCCGACTTCCTGATTTTCTTCTTTTCCTAATTTTCCTGCTATTATTTCATTTAAGAGATCGTTTTCACCCAATGACAAAAAGGCTGTTTTTTCGAACGTATCCCGATCAACCTTCCACAGTCTTTCCCCAACACTTTCTTCCATTCCCTCCAGCTGGCGATTGAGCGCCAGATCATACACCGCATAGGTATCATCTTTTTCTTTTTTGCCAAAAAAGCGTTCAATTTTATAAGTCTGCCCACCTTGTTCAAGAATTAGGTAACCACCAAATTTCTGATGATTCCAAGGTAAAAATTTCTTCCGGTCTACTAATTTTTTACCAGTGTGATACTCCATTCCAAAAAGCATCGCCTTAATAAACGCGGCAAATGTTGATTTACCCCATCCATTTTCGGCGATGATTCTGCTCACTCCGTCTTGAAAATCATAATGAAACTGATGAAGCTTTCCAAAATTTTCGATGTAACAGCTCTTCAATTTCATGACCATACCTGCCTTCCCTGCAATGCCAAAAGCCCCATTTGTATCACTTCATCTCGTTCCTTTTCAGAAAGTTCCAACTGGTTGACGATACGAACATACTCTCCTTTTACAGACAAATCCTCTTCCAAATTATTCGTCAAAAGTATTCCTCTCGTCTTATCCTCTACCTTCACAAGGAAAAATCGCTCTATCAATCGTTGACGAATATAGGATACATCCCACTCAGTATCCATCCTTTTTTCTCCAGCAAACGTTAAATGAATCATGTCTGTAGCTGGAAATGACTTTACTGCTTCCATAACTTTATAATAGGTTTCTTCCACTGTCCCTTGATTAACCAATACCTCTACCCGATGAAATACTCTTCTGGAAAAAGGCATAAAATTCATTTCCAACTCACTACCTTGAATTTCCAATAATACAAATCCCTTTTCACCACATTCATCAAAGCCTCGTCCCTCCAGACACCCAGGATAACAGTAAATTCCTCTCTCATCTAATTGCCCACTAGAAAAAGCATGAATATGGCCTAGTGCCATATAATCTACTGACTGCCCAGCATAATCCTGTAATAAAATATCATCCGAAAGTAGATCAGAACCATATTCCTTAATTTGTCCATGAAGCATAACAATATTAAAATGTTCTTCCTGCCAAATGGGATTTTGTAATCTGGATTGTGGCTGACTCACCCCACTAATACGTATCGAGCCATAGGAATAAGTCATCCACTCCTTTGAAGAAAACAATTTTAAGTTTTCCGGTATCTCTTCCGTGTCTAATACAAATCCATCACCATCATGATTTCCAGCTAAATATAAAAAATCAATCTCATTGGTATGACGTATCAATTCTAATACTTGCTTTTTTATTAGCGAACTGTTTTCCTGATTGGAATCAAACAAGTCTCCTGCAATCAAAATCAGTTCAACCTGATGTTCCAGTCCGTAATCCACCATATCCTCAAAGGTTGCCAGCATTTCCATTCGTCGAATCTTTGCCTGTTCAGAGGTGAAATGCGTCTCCATTCTGGAGTCCAAATGTAAGTCTGCGCAATGAATGATTTTCATAGTTTATCTTTCCTTCCATGGTCGTACAGATCCTGTCCATCCCTTTTCTCTCCAGTAAGTCGCATCTGCCTGATTCCATCCCACTTTTTGTACTTTCGACATGATAAAAAAGAGCAATTTCGTTTTAATTCCTGGTACTACTTTCCCATTCTTCTTAATTGCATTGGCAATCCTCGAAGTTTCTTTATCGATTTTCTTTCTTCTTTTCTCAGTTATTTCTTCAAAAGAAATGGCTCGAACTGCAAATCCAAATGTATGAATTTTAGCAATTCCCCAATAAAACATACTGTCTTTCATATCACGAATGGTAGATTTCATTCCGCCACCTGCAGCTGTTGTGATACACACTGCTTGCTTATGAAACATCTTTTCATCTGGCCGATGAACCATCCAACGATATCCATAATGATCTAACCACGCTTTCATTGCGCCCGTTACATGATATACATAAACTGGACTGGTCAGAATGATCACATCAGAAGCATCCATTGCCATTGTAATTGGATTCAATTGATCAAAATGTGGACATTTATGCTCATCTTTCATAAAACATTGGGTACACCCCGTGCAAAATTCCCCAAAATCCTGCGGCAAAAAAACTCCTGGACCTCAGCCTCTAATTTTTTTGCTACCATCTGAGCAATTTGATAGGTAGAACCTTTATGATTTCTTCCATGAATCATCACAACTTTCATTGATATCCTCCAGTCCAGGTTCGACTATATACTTTAAATCCATTATAGATTTTTTCCTATTACCGTGCAAGACGAACCCAAATTAAAATAAATTCACATAATATT
>JAGOGN010000057.1 GCA_017996675.1 Lachnospiraceae bacterium
ACCATGGATCATTTCTTTTTTTCAAAAATGGTAATGCTACCTGTGGAAAAGAAGCATAACTTAATACATCCTCTTCCGCGCGGGCAAGGTCACCTAATTCTTTCCTGAATTCATCCATCTGTGGTGGTAAAAGATCTGCTGGACGACAGGTAATCACTTCTTCATTTCCAATAATTTTAGTTTGAATCTCTCTTGCAATCGGTCCTGGTGTTTTACCATAAAGACCTTTCACATAATCTTTGACTTCCTTTGGAACCATTTTATAACGTTCACCTGCAAGTACATTCATCACAGCCTGTGTTCCAACCATCTGAGACAATGGTGTTACAAGTGGTGGAAATCCTAATTCAGCACGAACCTTTGGAACTTCTGCAAGAACGTCCTCATAACGATCTTCTTTCTTCGCTTCCTTCAACTGAGATAACAAATTGGAAAGCATACCACCTGGCACCTGGGTTTCCAGAATTCCTGGGTCTACTTCATATACCTTTGGATTTAATAATCCACTTTCACGAAAATCATCTCGAATCCCTTTAAAGTGAATGGTCATGCGATCCAGCGCTTCCTGTTTCAGGCTGGTTTGATATCCCAATTCGCGAAGGACATAATCCATCGTCTCTGTTGGTGGCTGACTGGTTCCACTTGATAAAGGTGAGATAGCAGTATCTATAATATCTGCTCCTGCTTCCACTGCCTTTAACAAAGTCATACTTCCAGTTCCACTGGTTTCATGTGTATGAATGCTTAAAGGAAGGCTGGAAACTCTCTTAATTCCCTGCACCAGTTCAAATGCTCTTCCTGGTGATAAAATACCCGCCATATCTTTAATCGCGATGGAATCTGCGCCCATTTGCTCTAATACTTTTACCATCTCGCAATAATAGGCATCTGTATGAATATCACTAATGGTATAACAAATACATCCTTGTGCATGTCCGCCGTGTTTTTTAACTGCTTTAAATGATGTTTCCAAATTTCTGGTGTCATTTAATGCGTCAAAAATTCTTAAGATATCGATTCCATTTTCAATTGCTCTACCTACAAAGCTTTCAATTACATCATCTGGGTAATTTTTATATCCTAATAAATTCTGTCCGCGAAGCAACATCTGAAGTTTTGTATTTTTAACATGCTTTCGAATGGTACGTAAACGCTCCCATGGGTCTTCGTTTAGAAAACGAAGACAGGAATCAAAAGTTGCTCCACCCCAGCACTCCAAGGAATAGTAACCCGCCTGATCCATGGTCTCTAATATTGGAAGCATGGCGTCCGTTGTCATTCTTGTTGCAACCAGACTTTGATGTGCGTCACGCAATACGGTTTCTGTAAATTTTATTTCTCTTGCCACTTTCTTCCCTCCTACTGATTGGTAATCCTAATTATCTTTTCTTAATGGGAACGCTTTTAAGAGCAATTTTATTACAATGTACAATACGATCATTACAATAAAAATACCGCCCCAGCCAATTGCAAGTAATTTTGCTGATGTTATTAAATCTGCTATCATTAATTCGTTCATCTTTTATTTTATCTCCTTTACATAAAGAATCCAAGAATTAGACCACCTGCTACTACAGAACCAATCTGACCTGCAACGTTTGCACTAATTGCATAGTTTAAAACGAAGTTCTGTGGATCTTCAGCAGTTGCCATTTTCTGAATTACTCTTGCGGACATTGGAAAAGCAGAGATACCTGCAGCTCCAATCATTGGATTGATTTTTTCTTTTCTAAACAAGTTCAGCACTTTACAGAATAACACACCACCAATAGAATCCATTACAAATGCAACAAGTCCAAAACCAATAATCATCAATGTTCTAACATTCAAGAAAGAGTCTGCAGTCATGGTAGATGCAATTGTAAATCCTAATAAAATAGTAATCAGATTTACCAATTCATTCTGTGCGGACTGGCTTAATCTTTCGGTTACTCCACATTCTCTTAGTAAGTTACCAAACATTAAGAATCCTACTAATGGAAGAGATGCAGGAGCTACTAATCCAGCTACAATTGAAATAATAATTGGGAATAAAATCTTTGTTGTTCTTGAAACACCAGCTGCTTTATAATGCATACGAATCTGGCGTTCTTTTTTCGTTGTAACTAATTTAATTGCTGGTGGCTGAATAATTGGAACTAAAGACATATAAGAATACGCCGCCACTGTGATTGGCCCTAATAAGGAAGGCGCCAATTTGGATGCAACAAATACAGATGTAGGACCATCTGCAGCACCGATTACACCAATGGAAGCTGCTTGATGAATATCAAATCCGCATAAAACAGCAATTGCAATTGTGAAGAAAATTCCGAATTGCGCAGCTGCACCAAATAAAAGCATGGATGGGTTTTGTAACAATGGTCCAAAATCAATCATCGCTCCAATTCCAATAAATAATAACAATGGGAAAAGTTCAGTCTTAATTCCCGCATTGAATAAAACATCTAAAACACCTTCTGTATCGCCCTGTGTAATCAAACCAGACAATGGAAGATTTACTAAAATTGCACCCAGACCCATTGGTACTAAAAGTGCTGGTTCATATTCTTTCGCAATTCCTAGAAAGATCAGTACTGCTCCAATTGCGATCATTACCAACTGCCCTGGTGTAATTGTCATAATACCTTGTATTAACTGTTCCACTACTTTTTCCTCCTAGATTATGCTTGAACGGTGAATAAAACTTCACTTACGTCAACAAATTGGCCAGTTGAAACCATAATAGATGTAAGAGTACCGTCAATTGGAGATACAATTTCGTTCTCCATTTTCATTGCTTCTAAAACTACAACTGGTTCATTTTTAGAAACATGATCACCAGCTTGTTTACTAACTTTTAAAATATTTCCTGGCATTGGAGCAGTGATTTCCTGTCCTTCTCCCTTTTCATGCGCTACTGGAGCACTTGGAGCCACTTCTTCTTTTGCAGGCAAAGCTGCTACTGGTTGAGTTGCAACTGACTGTGCTACTGGTGCCTGAACTGGAACCATCTGCACCCCTGGTGTCAATTCTTCCATTTCTACTACATACTCTTTTTCATTCAACTTAATTTTAAACTTTCTTAGCATCCCTTTATCCTCCATATAATCATTTTCTAATTGGTTCCGATTACGATACTCTCTTTATACTTTTTATACGAAAAGCAGAATTTGGATCATCACCAGCTGCGATTGCAGCACAGATGATTCCTGCTGCTTCATAATCCGTATCAATCGGCGTAATTTTTTGAATTCTAAATTTGCTGTCTGGATACGCTCCTGCGGCAATTGCTGCAGTAACCAACGCAACTTCTTCACGTTCCTCTTCTGTCATCGCATCACCTTCCCAGTCTGGTTTTGGTGGTTCAACTAGGGCAGGAACCGTATGGTTCGAAAGTAAATCTTTATGATTCAAATCACCCTTGTTCGTATCCGTTATGCTTTTTTTACGAAAAAAATCTAGAAATTTCAACTTGCACCTCCTCCTTTTGCTAAACAAGTACTATTGTACCATAAAATGAATATAATGTAACCCACAAAAAAGGGTTACAGAAATAATTTCTGTAACCCTCCATTCTTTGTACTATTTTGCTCGATTCACCATTTCTGTAACTGCAAATGTTGCAACATCTTCTGCAAATTTGCCAGGTCCAAATCCAGCGTCATAGCCTAATTCTTTTGCCATCTCATGCGTAATTCTCGCTCCACCACAACATACAATGAAACGATCTCTTAACCCTTCGGCCTCTAGCAATTCAATCAGGTTTGTCATATTTTCAATATGAACATCTTTTTGTGTAACAGTCTGAGATACCAATAAAACATCTGCATTCATATCTTTTGCTTTTTGAATAAATTCTTCATTCAGCACCTGACTACCCATGTTTAATGCTTCCACCATCTCATAACGTTCTAGTCCATAATGTCCTGCAAATCCTTTTCTGTTCATTACAGCGTCAATTCCTACCGTATGAGCATCGGTACCTGTAGATGCACCAACAATTACGACTTTTCTGCCGATATTTTCTTTGATGTATTCATCCACTTCTTCCATACTCATGGTGTCCGCTTCTACTGTCTGAACATGGATATCCGTATAATCTACGGTATGCTGGCAACTTCCATAAACAACATACATCGTAAATTCTGTATCCAAGGCATGGTGATATGCTACATTCACATCTTCCATTCCCATTTTCTTTGCCAAAATTCTGGCAGCTTCTTCACCCTTTTCGTCATCTTTAACTGGGAGTGTAAAGCTCATTTGAACCTTACCATCATTCATGGTATCACCATATGGTCTGATTTTCGTAAGATCCAAAGTGGTATCAATATTAGACTGGTGTAAATTGTATAATCCTGAACTCATTATTGTACTCCTCCCTTCATCAGATCGATAAATGGGTTGAAATAATTATCATTCTTTGTCACAACTCCAGCCAGACCTTTTCCGCCATCACGAGGACGTTTAATATCCGCAAATGTTCCTGCTTCTAAGGTTGCAAACATACCCTGCTCTTCGATTTTCTTTAGCAGTTCTGCAGCTTTTTCCAATACTTCATTGGCTCTAGTCTGCATAATTCCGCCTTCTTTATAAACGATATCATCACCAAAATTCTTCATTGTATTCTGGATATACTGTGCATTTTCGATTGACAACGCACGGTCAGACATAAATGGAGTATGAATTGCTTCTGTCATCATTCCAAGAAGGTGAATTCTTTGGTTTGTCATAACAGTAACCATATTAAACAACGCATCCTGAACATGGCCTTTAAAAATATTTCCAGTCATGAATTTAGTAGGAGGCATATATTTCAATGGTGCTTTTGGGAAGATTTCTCTAGCCATCTGCGCCTGTGCTAATTCAAACAAGAATCCGTTTTCCATATCAGGTGTAATTTCGAACGCATGACCAAGTCCTTGCTGTTCTTCTGGAAGTCCTGCTGCCAAAGCAAACTGCTCATTTAAGAACTGAGACGCCAAAACAGTATGTGCTTCTTCCACTGCATCTGCTGTTGTCAGATAATTGTCTTCTCCAGAGTTGATAATTACGCCTGCAAAACTATTGATGACACGTGAAAAATATTGATCTACCAATGTTCTTTGCATATTGATATCTCTAAACAAAATACCATATAATGCATCGTTTAACATAACATCCAGTCTCTCAATTGCTCCCATCGCAGCAATTTCAGGCATACATAATCCAGAACAGTAATTGCAGAGACGAATATATCTCTTTTGCTCTTCACCAACTTCATCTAATGCGTTACGCATCAATCTGAAGTTTTCCTGGGTTGCATAAGTTCCACCAAATCCTTCGGTTGTTGCTCCGTATGGTACATAATCCAAAAGACTCTGTCCCGTTGTACGAATAACAGCGATGACATCTGCTCCCTGCTTCGCAGCAGCTGTTGCCTGGGTAATATCTTCATAAATATTACCAGTAGCAACGATTACGTACAATAATGGTCCCTGTTTATCTCCACCAAAATCTTCAAAATACTGATTTCTTTTTTGAACATTCTGGCTGATTCTTTCTGTCATTTTTTGTGCCTGTTCCGTAATCACTTTTGTAATTTCAGCAGTATCATGCACTGGTAATTTTGTCAGGTCGATTTCACCAGCGTTTACTTTTTCAGCAATTTCCTGTGTTGTAAGTCCTGTTTCAATCATTGCATTTCCCAGGTAAAAAGATACTCCTGTGGAAAGTGCTTCTTTTTCCAGCAAATGGTCTACAACCACGTTTGGAAGAGGCGCTTCTACATCATTTACTCCATCAATACCAAGAAGTCTGCAAATCGAACGCTCTACAGTCACTGTTGTATGCAGATCAATAAATCCCTGCACATCAGCAGCAACTTTGCCAGCACTTTGTCTTGCCTGGTCTACAAGCTCCTGATTTAAATTTAATTTACTTTCCATTCTTTCACCTCTTAAACGATTAATGTTGGCCACGTTTTAGTCTTTCCAAATTACTTGGTTCAAGACTGAGTCCCTGTCCCTGTTCTAATCCAGCAACTCCAACCAGCTTCACTTCACGTTTCTTGGAGCAAACATCACACTGACATGTTTCATCATAATGATCTGGCTCTGTATAAGTTGTGATTACACCTTCAAAGTTACGTAATATAACTTTATTTGGTGTTTGAGAAATAACATAATTAGGCATAACCGGAATCTTTCCACCACCACCTGGTGCGTCTACTACAAAGGTAGGAACTGCATATCCAGAGGTATGTCCACGTAATGCTTCGATAATTTCAATTCCTTTGGAAACTGGAGTTCTGAAATGCTCTAAACCAAACGATAAGTCACACTGATAAATATAGTAAGGACGTACTCTCATCTTAACCAATTCATGCACTAATTTTTTCATAACATGTACACAGTCATTTACACCAGCAAGTAATACAGACTGATTTCCTAATGGAACACCAGCATCAGCAAGCATTGCACAAGCTCTTGCACTTTCTTCTGTCACTTCACTTGGATGATTGAAATGTGTATTTAACCATACTGGATGATATTTTTTCAACATATTACATAATTCAGGAGTAATTCTTTGTGGCATAACAACTGGAGTACGGGAACCAAGACGAACAATTTCAACATGCTCAATTGTACGAAGGTTTGAGATAATATACTCTAACTGTTCATCACTTAATAAAAGAACATCTCCACCTGATAACAATACATCTCTTACTTCTGTATGTTCTCTGATATATTCGATACATTTGTCAATCTGATCCTTTGGAACTGAAGTATCGCACTGTCCTGCAAATCGTCTTCTTGTGCAGTGTCTGCAGTACATCGAACACATATCTGTTGTTAACAGTAAAACTCTGTCTGGGTAACGATGTGTTAATCCTTTTACTGGCGAATCTGTGTCTTCATGTAATGGATCTAGTAAATCAGCTTCTGCTTTATGTAATTCAAGTCCAGTTGGTACTGCCTGTTTACGAATAGGATCATGTGGATCATTCAAGTCAATCAGGGAGAAATAGTATGGAGTAATTGCCATTCTTAATGTTTCAAGACATTTAATTACGCCTTCTTCTTCTTCTGGTGTTAATGTCATTAATTTTTTCAAATCTTCTACTGTTTCGATTCTGTTTTCTACCTGCCAGTGCCAATCATTCCATAATTCATCTGGGATATCCATAAATAATCCGTTTTCTCTACTTTTTCTCATAAGGGCTGCCTCCTGTTTTCTATTTGATTTTACAAATATTTCTTGTCAAACATTTCGCGAATCTTTGGATTTTCACGAAGTTCGTTTAATGTAATTTCTGCATGTCCTTTTGTATAACCATTTCCGATAATCATATTGATATCTTTTCCGCATCCTTCTGCTCCAAGTGCTGCTTTGGTAAAGCTTGTAGCCATCGAGAAGAAATATACAGTTCCATCGTCTTTAACTGGTAAAATAGCGGACATTTCGCAAGAATTTACGTTTACACAGCAAATGGAAATATCATATTCGTTTCCGTTGTTTGCAGCTAATGATTTTTCAAGAACGTCAACTGGTTTGGTTGCATCTGCTAAAATAATTTCATCACATGCACCAATTGCTTCTAAATCTTTCTTTTCTGCTTCACTATAAACAAGTCCTACTACTCTTCCTGTAGGTCCAACTCTTTTTTTAGCTTCGTAACAACATAATGTTCCAGATTTACCAGCAGCACCAAGAATCAAAACAGAATTTCCTGACTGAACTAATTTTGCTGTCTGTGCTGGTGCACCGGCAACATCTAATGCAGCCAATGCTAAAGCTTCACTCATATCATCTGGAAGTTTACAGTATAATGCACTTTCAAATAAAACTGCCTGTGCTTTTACATCTACACGGTCAATTTCTGGATGAATTTCAATAATTTCATCAATTTTCAAAGGTGTTAAGGATAAAGATACTAAAGAAGCCACTTTATCTCCAACTTGTAATCCAGTATTTTTCAAATCTTCACCAATATAAGAAACTACACCAATGAACATTCCGCCGGATCCTGTAACAGGATTCTGCATTTTACCTCTTTCACTTACAATGCTTAATATCATTTCTTTGATTTTATCTAGATCATGTCCACATGCTTCTTCAATCTGTGTGAAAGATGCAGAGTCTACGTTTAATGCTGTAACATCACAGATAATCTCATTTGAATATCTCTTTGTCATGTCGTTGTCAATTTTATGTGCTGCCTGTGTTAATACTCCCTGTGGTTCAATTACACGGTGAGTTCCGTATTTGTTTCCTCTTTCTGCCATAATAGACCTCCTATTTTTATTTTAATCCCAAAATCGCTCTTGCCTCATCTGGTGTTGCTATTTCTCTTCCAAGTTCCTTTGCAAGTCTTACTACTCTCTCTACTAACTGTCCGTTCGATACAGCAGGCACGCCCTTTTCAATGTACACGTTATCTTCAAATCCTACACGTACATGGCCACCCATAATGATTCCCATTGCTGCCATTGGAAACTGATTACGTCCAACTCCTGCAACGGTCCATGTTGATCCTGCCGGGATACTTTCTTTCATAAATACTAAATCTCTTGCTTCTCCAGAAATTCCGCCATTTACACCCATCACAAAATCAAAGTGCATTGGGGACTTAATAATTCCTTTACGATTCAAACGAATAGCCATATCAATCATGCCTTTATCAAATACTTCAATTTCAGGTTTACAATTTCTGGAATTCATTTTATTTGCAAAATCAATGATCATATTTTCCGTGTTGACAAAAATTTCATCTCCACCAAAATTACAGGTTCCACAATCCAAAGTAGCCATTTCTGGGTTCAGCGTCAAAGGCTGAAGTCTCTCATCGTTAGTCATCCCAACTGCACCACCTGTAGAAACCTGTACAATTGCATCTGGAC
>JAGOGN010000058.1 GCA_017996675.1 Lachnospiraceae bacterium
GCACCATTGTAGCAAATTAAAAAACATCCTGGGATATCTAACCCCAACTGATGCGTTACTTGCATTGCGCTTTCAAAGGTGCGTCCTGTAGTGACTGTCACAATATGATTTAAGTCCAGTGCTTCTTTGATTGCGGTTCTGTTTTCATCTGGAATTTCCTTCTGATCATTTAACAAGGTTCCATCAAGATCGGTAAATAGGATTTTTCTTCCTAATTGAATGTTTTTGTTTTCAGTCATACATTGTTTCATAATTTCCCTCACATATGGAAGTTTCTTTTTATCCTGTATCAAGCTTGCATACAGGGCAAATAATGCTTCCTCTCTTTTTAAATCAAGAATCGTCCGGTTTTCTGCCTTTTTTAGCTGACCAATCTTTTCTCCTAAATCTAATCGTTGCTCCAGCAGCGGAACGATCTTTTGATCAATTTGTTCCAACTG
Source organism: Lachnospiraceae bacterium (assembly GCA_017996675.1). The sequence goes on from JAGOGN010000058.1 coordinate 441, forward strand.
TTCTCTTAATATTTTTAATGTTTCATTTCCTTTGTTCATCTGTTCTCCTCAATTATTATATGCTATAATATGCCTAAGAATTGGAGGTATTCTACATGCGTAAAAAAATCAAATACATTGTACCTATTCTGGCACTGATTTTAATGATTGGCGGTATCCTTTTTTCACGATATCTAAACCGCACTCAGTTCCCACAAAATGATCAGTTTGGCAATTTGGCAGGTAATTTGTTTAATAAAGGACTATTTTGCGAGCGCAATGGTGTCGTTTATTTTAGCAACCCGAAAGATAACTTTGCACTCTATTCCATGGATAGTGCAGGTACAAATTTCAAAAAGTTATCCGCTGATGTATGTGCTTATATCAATGCCGATGATCATTATATTTATTATACGAGAAATAACGCCAGTCAAAAATCGGATTTTTCTTTTTTACATATTCAAAATTATAGTTTATGTCGATTGAATCAGAATGGAAAACATGAACTCATTTTAGATTCTAGTCCATCCTTGTATTCCAGTCAGTTTAAAGACTATATTTACTATATTCATTATGATAAAGAAACAGCTTCTACTCTCTATAAAGTATCCATTGATGGGTCAGAGATAAAACAAGTAAAAAATGAACCGATCTTACCTTGTTCTAGGTCCGGTATGAAATTATATTATACTGGTGTAACAGGTGATCACAATATCTACAGCCTCGACACCAATACAGATACTTCAACCATGGTATACGAGGGGAATTCTTATAATCCGATTATTATTGGATCTTATGCTTATATCATGGATCCTGATCAAAATTATGCTTTATCTCGCATCGATTTAACATCAGGTGAAAAAACCATACTTTCGAAAGAACGTCTAGATTGCTTTAATGTATACGGAAATATGATTTATTACCAGAAATCTTCTACCACCAATCCAGGACTTTATCGGATGACCATTGATGGTTCAAATCTAGAAAAAGTAATGGATGGAATTTATACAAATATCAATATCACATCAAGATATGTATATTTCTACTCCTATGAAAATAATAATACCTGTTTCTCAACACCAACAAACGGTCCTGTACAGGTAACAGAATTTCTTCCACCTGTACAGAAAGATTAAAAATCAAATAAGGATAGCTGATTTGATTCTGGAAGGTTTGGAAAGAGTCCCAAATCATTCATCAGTTCAATGGAATTTTTATTTACCTTTGTTCGTTGCCTAAAATCATCTCTGGACAAAAATGGGCCATTCTTAACTGCTTCTTCAACCGCTTCCGCTGCCGCACCGCCAAGTCCATCAATGGAACAAAGGGGTGGCATTAATTTCCCATCAATGATTTGAATTCGTCTAGCTTTTGCTTTAAAAAGATCCAATTTGTGAAATTCAAATCCTCTTGCATACATTTCCTGAACATTACGCATATCTTTTAAGGTATCCTGCTCTTTTGGAGTCAGGGTATCTTTTCTTTTTTTATAATCTTCCATGTAAAAATTAAGCTTATCCTTACCTTGACACATCAATTCATAATTAAAAGAAGATGCTCGAATACTAAAATAAGCAGCATAATAAGCAAGTGGATAATAAACTTTACAATAAGCGATTCTCCAAGCCATCATAACATAAGCTGCTGCATGGGCTTTTGGAAACATATATTGTATCTTTTGACAAGACCAAATATACCAGTCAGGAACATTTTGTTGTTTCATGACTTCAATCCAGTCCGGTTTTAATCCTTTTCCTTTACGAACAGATTCCATAATGGTAAAGGCTGTTTCACTCTCGACACCCATGCCGATTAAATAACTCATAATGTCATCTCTCGTACAAATTGCTGTAGAAATAGTTGCCTTTCCTTCCTGAATTAGAAGTTGAGCATTTCCTACCCATACATCCGTACCATGGGAAAGTCCCGAGATTCTTATTAAATCAGAAAAACATGAAGGATTTGTGTCCTGAAGCATTTGAATAACAAAATCCGTTCCAAATTCTGGAATACCTAATGTTCCAAGAGGACATCCATCAATATCAGCAGGATTAATTTCCAAAGCTTTTGTTGATCGAAATAAACTCATTACAGTTGGTTCATCAAATGGAATTGCTTTTGCATCAATTCCCGTCAAATCCTCCAACATTCGAATCATTGTTGGATCATCATGTCCTAAAATATCTAATTTTAATAAGTTATGATCAATGGAATGGTAATCAAAATGTGTTGTAACAATGTCTGTACTCATATCATTTGCAGGATGTTGAACTGGAGTAAATGAATTAATGTCCTCTCCAATTGGCAAGACAATAATACCACCTGGATGCTGACCTGTAGACCTTCGAACACCAACACAGCCTTCTAATATTCGTTCAATCTCACATCCTCGCTTCGACACGTTCCGCTCTTCATAATATTTTTTCACATAACCATATGCTGTTTTATCTGCAAGGGTAGCAATCGTTCCAGCTCGAAAAGTTTGTCCATCTCCAAAAATAACTTCTGTATACTTATGAGCTTTACTCTGATAATCACCCGAGAAATTTAAATCAATATCAGGTTCTTTGTTTCCCTTGAAACCTAAAAATGTTTCAAAAGGAATATCAAATCCATCCTTTAGCATCTTCGTGTTACAAACCGGACATTCACAGTCAGGCATATCACAACCACTCATTCCAGAGTATTGTTTTACAACAGTGGAATCAAAATCACTGTAATAGCAATTTGGACAATGATAATGGGGACTTAATGGATTTACTTCTGTAATTCCGGCCATAGTTGCAACAAAAGAAGATCCAACCGAACCACGTGAACCAACTAGGTACCCATCCTCATTGGATTTCCAAACTAATTTTTGCGCGATAATATACATAACCGCAAAACCATTGCTGATAATAGAATTTAATTCTCTTTCTAATCGTTCCGTAACTACTTCTGGTAAATTAGGTCCATACATTTCATGGGCTTTATGATAACAAATATCCCTTAACATCTGATCGGAATCAGGTATTACAGGAGGACATTTATCTGGTCTAACTGGTGAAATCTTTTCACACCAATCTAATATTTCATTTGGGTTGGTAATTACAACTTCAGCTGCTTTCTCCGTTCCAAGATAGGCAAATTCATCCAACATTTCATCGGTTGTATGAAGGTATAACGGTGCCTGATCATCTGCATCCGTAAATCCCTTTCCTGTCATAATAATACGACGGTATATTTCATCTTCCGGGTTCAAAAAATGAACATCGCAAGTTGCAACCACTGGCTTTTGAAAGGTCTCTCCTAATTTCACAATGTGAGAATTAATAGCCCTCAAATCATCCATTGTTTCGTAAGCATATCGATCGCTACGTAGCATGAATTCATTATTTCCGACTGGTTGAATTTCTAAATAATCATAAAAATCTATAATTCGTGCAATTTCTTCTTCTGGTTTATCCGAAGTAAGTGCTCGAAAAAGTTCACCCGCTTCACAAGCTGATCCAATAATTAAACCCTCACGATGTTTCTCGATTAAACTTTTTGGAATACGTGGCCTTTTATGAAAATATTCCAAATGGGATTTGGAAATCAACGTATAAAGGTTCACCCTTCCAATATCATTTTTTGCAAGAATAATTCCGTGATAAGTTGGAAGTTTGCCAATTAAATCAGGCGTTGCTTCACATAAAGAATTCAATTGCATTAAGTTCGTAATAGATTGCTCTGATAAAAGTTCTATAAATTTCAAAAAAATCAATGCTGTACATTCTGCGTCATCAACAGCACGATGATGATTTGCCAGCTGAATATGCAATTCTTTTGCAACAGCATCCAATTTAAATTTCTTTAATTGTGGTAATAATACTCTAGCCAGTGCAACTGTATCAAGTACCGTACTAGACGGTGGCGCTAAACCACATTTGCTACAGTTATGCAAAATAAAACTCATATCAAAATCCGAATTATGAGCAACCATAATCCCGTCCTGGCAAAAATCCAGGAAACCAGGAAGAACTTCTTCAATTGGCTTGGAAAATGCAACGGTATCATCCTTAATTCCAGTTAATTTCTCAATGTGAAAAGGAATCGGCTCCTTTGGATTAACATAGGAGGAAAAGCGATCGATAATTGTGCCATTTTTGATTTTCACAGCGCCAATTTCGATGATGTTATTTTTTTTACTACTGAATCCTGTTGTTTCCAGATCGAATACAATGAAGGTTTCTTGAAAGGAGCAAGAAAATGGATTTTTCACAATCGAAATATGATCATCAACAAAATATCCTTCTACACCATAAATCACTTTGAAATCTTCTTTGGGATCTACTGCATGATTCGCATCCGGAAACGCCTGTACAACCCCGTGATCCGTAATTGCAATTCCCTTATGTCCCCAGGCTTTCGCTGTTTTAATTAAATCTTTTACTTCCGAGGTACCGTCCATATCACTCATTTTTGTATGACAATGAAGTTCCACTCTTTTTTTCTCAGAAGTATCCATTCTTTTCGTGGTAAAATCAGCAATTTTCTTGATTCCTACGATATTACTGATTTCTAATTCTCTGTCATAAGTACTATAAACAGGCATACCTTTGATTTTTACAAATAGTCCTTCTTTTAATTCATTTAATACGCCTTCTTTTTGTTCTGCTTTCAGGAAAATCTTCACGCCAATGGTATCAGTAAAATCCGTGACTGCAAACCGAACCATGAATTTCTCATTTCGAAGTTCTCGAACATCCAGTTTTCGAACTTTTCCGCGAATCGTGACTTCACCAATTTCACCTACCAAATCAGATACAGGTACGAAATCATCTATGAAATCTCTGCCAAAAAACACATCTGGATTTGAGTCTTTTTTGAATCCCCATTTGGAACTTTTTTGAGTAAACGGTTTATCCTTTTTAATTGAAGCAGGTTTTGATTCCTCATTTGAACCCTCATCGTTTGCTTCATTTTTATCAATATGATTCGACATGATTTTTTGAACCTGACGTTTTAACATGCGTTGCTTTTCATCCTCAAGCTTGGAATGATCTACCTCATAATAATCGTATTTCAGCTCAAACTCCACGTTACAACGTTCACGAAAGATTCGATACAAAATATCGATCAATTCGTCCATTTTCTTTTTTACAATAACTGATTCACCAACTGTCATTTCCATTGTGTGATCATCCAAAAATATTATTTTGGCCTGATGAAAGATACTAAAAAGAAGCACATGGTAGGATTTTAGCTCCTGCAATATGCTATCTTTGTATAATTCATATATTTTCTTTGCATGATACTGTTCGGACAATTGAAATTTTTCTACGATATGAATTTCCATTTTCTGATTTTGAAACAATTGTTTTGCAATCATGTCTTCTGCATAAAAAATCAATTTTTTCTCAATCAAGTGATTCGAGCAGATCAGTATCTTGATTTGTGTCCGTGATTTATTGGATACCACACGTTCTATTTCTACCTGTGAAAAAATATCATGAACATCATCCTTTAATTTAACAGTTGGAAAAACATCATAAAACTTCTTCAATTTTCTACTCTCCAGTCATATTCAACAATTCTTCCCTCAACGCTTCTAGCAAATGATCTTCTGGTACTTTACGGATGATCTGACCCTTTTTCATAATGAGTCCTTCTCCTCTTCCGCCTGCGATACCAATATCCGCTTCTTTTGCTTCGCCTGGGCCATTCACTGCACAACCCATGACTGCAATCTTCATATTACCAAGAGGAAGAACGGAAACCATCTCTTCTACCTGATTTGCTAAACGAATCAGATCAATCTGTGTTCTACCACAAGTCGGACAAGAAACTATTTCAACCCCACTCTCACGTATTCCAAGAGTACTAAGAATCACCTTCGCAGTACGAATTTCTTCAATGGGACTCCCCGTTAGGGATACACGAATCGTGTCTCCGATTCCTTGGCCTAAAATCATAGATAAGCCCATTGCACTCTTGATATTTCCACGGTACAAGGTACCCGCTTCCGTAATGCCCACATGCAATGGATAGTCTGTTTGTTGAGTAATGAGCTCGTGAGCCCTCACACAGGTTAAAACATCCGATGTTTTAATACTAATGACAAGATTCGAATATCCCTGTTCCTCAATTAATGCAACTTGTTTTAAAGCACTTTCCACCATACCGTCCGGAGTCACACCTTGATACTTTTCAACGAGTTCACGTTCTAAGGATCCACTATTTACGCCTACGCGGATTGGGATATTTCTTTCTTTGGCAGCTTTTACAACTTCGGCAACACGATCCTTTGATCCTATGTTACCCGGATTAATTCGAATTTTATCAGCGCCTGCTTCAATCGATGCAATTGCAAGTTTATAATCAAAATGAATATCAGCAACAAGTGGAATATGAATCTGTTCTTTAATTTTTCTTAAAGATTCGGCTGCTTCCATTGTTGGAACGGCACAACGAATGATTTCACATCCTGCCTGTTCTAATTCAAGAATCTGTTGAACCGTTGAACGCACATCTTCCGTTTTTGTATTCGTCATAGACTGAATGGTAATCGGTGATAAATTTCCAATTAAAACATGACCAACCTGGACCTGTCTTGTCTTCTTTCGTTCAATCAAATTCATAAAATCCACCTTCCTTAAAATCAAATAAATAACTTGCGAATATCGTTAAATAAAACAATGACCATTAATGCCAATAACAAGAGAAGTCCAATGGTATGAACCATACCTTCTTTATTAGGATCAATTCGTTTTTTCCTGATCGCTTCTAACACTAAAAATACCAATCGACCACCATCGAGAGCTGGCAATGGTAATAAATTCATAACTCCAAGATTCGCAGATAGCAAAATACACATATTCATCATGTTTAAAAACACATAGAAATAACCATCTGTTTTACTTTGATTATACGCTGTTCCTATCGTTTTTACAATTCCGACCGGCCCTGATAAATCGTTCAAAGATACTCTTCCAGTCACAAGTAATTTCAAACTAGTAAATGTCGTATCAATCCAGTATTTCACTTCCAATGCACTATATTTTAGAGTGTCTATCACACCTGTTCGTTCGCGCTCACCAGTTCCGACAAATCCAAACAGATAACGTTTATCATCTTTACTGTAGGTTGGTGTCATTGTGGTTTGATATGTTTTCCCATTTCGTTCATAGGATACGTTTACAGGTTTATTTTCATTTACAAAGGAAAAAAAACTAACTTCTCTGTAAAAATGAATGGATTTATGATTCATTTGCAAGATGACGTCACCCTGTTTTAATCCTGCTTCCTGTGCTGCATATCCGTCCATAACGGAACCTATTTCAGGTTTATCAAAGCCAGCTAATCCAATCACAATAATCGATAATAAAAAAGCCATGATAAAATTAAAAATTGGTCCTGCAGCAACTACACTGATTCTGGCCCATACCGATTTATTCTGAAATGCTTTTTGGTCTGTACTTTCTTCATCTTCACCTTCCATAGCACACATTCCGCCAAAAGGAAGTAATTTCAAAGAATATTTGGTTTCTTTTCCTTGAATACCAAAAAGTGTAGGGCCTAAACCCAATGAAAATTCGTTTACTTTTATACCATTTGCTTTTGCAAGTGAAAAATGTCCTAGCTCATGAAATAAAATAATTACGCTAAAAATTAGTATAGCAATTAGTATATTCAAGTTGTCACCTCTGTTTTCTAAAATAATCGTTCACTTCTTGTTGCGTTTCTAAAATCTGTTGTACAGTTGGATTTTGGATTTTTGTGCATTGAACCAATGCCTCTTCGATCCAGTCTGAAATTCCTAAAAAAGAAATTTTACGATTCAAAAAAGCATCAACTGCAATTTCGTTCGCTGCGTTATATATGGTTGCTGCGTTTCCACTCATTTGAATAGCATCATATGCAAGTTTTAAACCTTTGAACACTTCTGTATCAGGTTTTTCAAAATCCAGATGACCAATTTGGAATAGATCAAGCGGATCCCCTAAGTGGTTTCTTCTTTCCGGATAATTCAGTGCATACTGGATTGGAAGTTTCATATCTGGTGTTCCAAGTTGAGCAATAATTGCTCCATCTTCATATTCAACCATAGAATGTACGATGCTTTGCTTATGAACAACCACCTGAATTTGTTCTTTCGTTACCCCAAAAAGCCACATTGCTTCCATTACTTCAAGGCCTTTATTTACCATGGTAGCAGAATCGATGGTGATTTTCTTTCCCATGGACCAATTTGGATGTTTCAGAGCATCTTCTAGCTGTACCTTTCCTAACAATTCCTTACTGTATCCTCGAAAAGGGCCGCCAGAAGCTGTTAACAGTATTTTTCGAATAGGATTGTTCTGATTTCCTTGCAAACATTGAAAAATAGCACTATGCTCACTGTCCACTGGAAGGATGGAAACTCCCTTGTCCTTTGCTAGTGACATAATAAGATGTCCAGCGGTAACTAACGTTTCTTTA
>JAGOGN010000059.1 GCA_017996675.1 Lachnospiraceae bacterium
CGCTTTGCAAGTTTCTTACTTCTAACTAAGGATTGCATTGTGTACCAAGTGTTTTTGACACAAAATCTTGCATCTTCCGTAATAGGATAAACACTTAATTTGCCATCACATGGCGCAATCAAATGGGCAGGTTCAGAATCAATCGGACGACATTCTGCTTTTACTTTTCTGGTAAAGAAATCATTAAATGATTCATAATCTTTTGTTTCGTATAAGTTCATATCAATCTTATTCTTTTCAATAAAAGATGGAATTAGTAACTTTGAAATAGAATGGTCAAGTACATGCCCCGCCAGGTTCGACCAAAATGGACGAATCAACAGCTGAAGAAGTTTCACTCCCACGTTATTATAATAGAGCCAGGTTAACACCTGCTCCTGCGTTTTTGAGGAATCTATTTCATTCCCTTCACGATCCTTACATGACATAAGAACACCCCTTCTCTATCAGTGCATCAAAAGTTTCTTTTGCACAAATGTATGAATTACATGATATTTCGAAAAGAAAAGTATCGCAATTACAGCTGCACCAACCAGTACTACCATCAACAAAAGTTGCTGATTCGTAGGTTTTTTCAACTTAAAATTAAGAATTAAAAGCGTACCTACAACGAACAACGTAATGAGCAAAATCCATCGAAATAAATCTGGTGTCACAAAGAAATTCAATAAGAACACTAACGGTAAAATAACCGTAATTGATGTGATCGGAAGTCCATGGTAATATTTATTTGCACCATCTTCCTTTAATTGTCTATTCGTTTCCAGTACATTAAAGAAACCAAGACGAATAACTGAGCATACACAATAGTATGCAATTACAATTTCACCAAGGATTCCTCTGACTCCCAATAGATAGCAAATAACAGCAGGAAATGCACCAAAACAGACTACATCACACAGTGAATCAATTTGAACTCCAAATAATCTCTCGTCGTAAGTGCGGTTCTTCTTGCTCCTAGCGATCTTTCCATCGAACATATCACATAAACCCGATATAGCCAGACAAACAATCGCAGTTTTATATCTTCCTTCAATCGCCTGAGTCATACCGAAGATGGAACACATTAAACTAATATAAGTCAGTACTACCGTATAATCATAAAATCCTATCATTTCTCTTCTTCCCTTTCCGTTCTCTTCCTATACTTAAATGTGTTACCACTGTCATAATCGCACTGATGATTAATTCAGTATAATAGCTAAGTCCTCTACTAATAACCATCGCAGGTAGCGTCACACTTCCAAACACTGGCGCGAAAATAACCAAAAACATCTTCTCAGAGATACCCATACCTCCCGGAAGTGGAAGCATATCTACAGCTACCGAAATCATACCCTGCAAAATCATTAATGTCATCACACTCTCTTCTTTGAAACCAAAAGATCGATATGCCAGATATCCTACAAAGAACAACAACAGTCTTTGAATCACGGTAATGATTAGCACATTCATTACAACCAGCTTATGCGAAACAAAATAGCCAGCAACATCTTTATACTGAATCATCGCGCGATCAAAACGCTCTAGCACCCGTTCCTTTTTTCGTAGCAGATGCATGCGGGAAAGTAAATGAATGATAGCAGTCACCATATTGTGTGCAATCTGTGGTTTTACAACCAGTAGAATCATAAAAATAACACAAATAACATTCAGGAACCACCCAAAATAGCATATTCCAATTACCGGTTTTAATAACAACATAATTCTTTCAGGACGAAACAGAAAAATCAGTCCGCCTAACATAACCAGGACAAATTTATATGCAAGAGTTACAATCATCAAAACCAATGTTGATATAGGTATCGGCAAATCATCTTTCTTCATATAGTAAATCTGCGCTGGCTGTCCTCCCGTTGCAGAAGGAGTGATACAACTAAAAAAGAAACCTACAAAAGAGTACAACAGGCAATGCGTCAGTTTAATCTTTTGTTTTAGAGTACGCATCATATAATATATGATAAATGCTTCACTTTCAATAAACAAAATCACACATAAAACTGCTAAAACCCAATACTGCATTTTGGTTTGTCGAATATAGAAATAAATATCTCCAATATCTTCACCTTTAAAAATCATATAAATTGTTAATGCAAATACAGCAACTAAAAAAACGACGTTCCATATATTTTTCTTCTTATTCATTCTCCACCGTTATTCCAAAAATCCATCTTCTGATGCTGTCATACAACTTAGAAATCACAATCACCAATTGCGAATGGTGTGCAATCCAAAAGCAGACTTCTGCTAATACAAGTCCCCCGACAACATCTATCATGTAATGCTGTTTCGTAAATTGTGTAGAAGCGCAAATCAACAATGCCATCACGCAGGAAAACACCTTATACCAGGTAGATACTTTTTTACTTTTCCGAATACCGATAAAACAAAACCAGCTAACCAGGCAATGAATAGACGGAAAAAGGTTCGTAGCTGGATCCATCTGATAAATAAACCTCATCCACACGCTAAAAACATCTGTTCCGATTACTTCTGGTCTGATGTTGGTTGTGGGAAGAACAATAAAAAATATCGCGCAAATAATTCTAGATAAAATATCTGCTGTTGCGAATCGATAACAATTTTCCTTTCCCTCTCTTGCAATCAGAACGTAATTCACTGCCCAAAACAAATAACATCCAATATAAATTACGATCCATTCTTTTACAAATGGTACTTTGCGGTCAAAAGAAGCAGTAAAATCATAATGGTATTGATTACCCATTAATTGTTGTGTTCCCCAGTACACGAAACTATTAAACATAAATCCAATAGCTAGCGTAATTGCACCGTATTCCGGAATCAATTTCCCTAAAAATCGTTGATACCAGCGTCCAAAGCTATTTTGTTGTGTCATTCTTGTCTTCCATCCTTGTATTTCTATTACCAAAAAAACATCTTTTGTTATTGTAACATTTTTTTCAGAATCTGTCATTCAGCATTTTAATGACGAAAATAATAAACTGCAAGCTGAGTCCTGTCCCGCAGTTCCAGCTTATCTAGAACCATACTAATATAGTTGCGCACGGTTCCTTCACTTAGAAAAAGCTTGGTTGCAATTTCTTTATTTGATAGTCCCTGTGCTACTAACTCAATAATTTCAAACTCTTTACTGGTTATACCATAATCACTATAATGATGATTATCTTTCTCTTCTAAAATATGTGGCAATCGGGATACAATCTGATTACCAAACACATTTTGGCCCGAGAAAACTGCCTTCAATGCAGGTAGCACACCTGAAAAATCCTGCTTCAAAATGTATCCACTTGCTCCTACTTGTAGGGCCTCTCTTACGTATCCATCATCTAAAAAAGTAGTAAGTAAAATAATCTTTGCATTTTCATCAAAAGCTTTTATTTCCTTTGCAGCTTCCAATCCTGACATCTCCTTCATCTGAATGTCCATTAAAATAATATCTGGTTTCCATTCCTGATATAAGGAAACTGCCTCTTTGCCATCATATCCCAAGGCCAGTACTTCAACTTCATCATCGCAAGTAAGTATTGTTTTCATTGAAGACGCCACAATTGCGTCATCGTCTATTACGATTATTCTCATTTTGATTCCCCTTTATGTTTGGGTATAGTAATAAAGATCCGAAACCCGTTTTCGACGGAGAAATGAATGGTTCCACCTTGTTCTAAAACCCGGTTTTCCATATTATGTAAGCCAATTCCGCTCTCTTTGATTACCGTAACTGCACCATTATCATTAATCATTAACTGATAAAATCCTGCATGTTCTCGCAACATCCAGTTCACTTTTGTGGCATTAGAATGTTTCTTTATGTTAATCATTGCCTCCTTTAAAATGGCTAAGAAGCAATACTTTACTTCCTTCGAAATCATTTCTGATAAATCATATTCCAAGTCAATGGAATACCGCCCAAATTCCGCCTGTAATTCCAACACTTTTTCCTTTAGATCAAATCCTTCATTGTGTAAATTATGGACACTTGACCGAACCTGATTCATGGACTCGTCCAACGTCTGACCAATCTGACTTAATTTTGAAGCTAATGGTTCTTCTTTATATTCTGCTCTCAATGCACCCATTTGAAGAATTGTCCGTGTGAGCAAATGACCAACATTATCATGAATTTCCCTGGCGATACGATTTCTTTCATTCAACATCGCCATATCAATCTCATTTTCACTGTTCTTTCTTATCAATTGATTAGTCTGCTCCAGTAAAATGCGTTTTTCTTCCCCATCATCTCTTGTTCGAATCAAATCCGCCTTCATCTTCTGATTATAAAAAAATGAATAAGCAAGATAAATACTCAGCACACAAATCAAAATGAAACCTATCACCAACGGAAGCTGATACTTAAAAAGACTGAAAAGCGAATGTTGCATTCCAGCAAGTACGCTCATTCCATAAACTACGATTCCAACAATAAAAAGAAAAAATAATTGTCTCTCTTTTTTCATAAGGTATAGGCTTACTTCATAAATTAAAAGAGGAAAAAGCATCAAAAAATTTATGGACATCAGCATCATCACCCATATCAAAAAATGCGCTATGAACAAAACTCTTCGTATCGGATAGCGATAGGATATGGATGTATAAATAATCCCAACTAATATAATCAAAATAGAAGCTGGTCCAATCATCCAAATTGCTCCTGCAGCAACAAATAGTAACAATAGTAGTCTCTCTAATAATCCGTTCATAAAATGCCTCCGCTAGAATTATACCACAGCTTTCTTCTGGTATGAAGTTATAGTTTTGATAAAATTATGACAAATGTCATAATCAAAATATGACGGTTCGCACTATTATCCTTTGCCTGACATGTTATACTTTCTTTATCAAATGATTGAGAAAGAAGGGTATCTATGAGTAATACAATTATTAAAATTGAAAACTTAGTGAAACGTTATAAAGAATTAATCGCACTGGATCACTTTAATTTAGAAATTGAGCAGGGTGAAATATTTGGTTTACTTGGCCCAAATGGTTCAGGCAAAACCACCACCATTAACTGTCTGCTATCTTTATTGGAATTTGACAAAGGTAACATTTCAGTTTTTGGAGAAAAAATGACTCCTGACCGCTACGATCTCAAGTCGAGAATCGGTGTTGTAATGCAAAATGTTGCTGTATTTGATGAATTGTCCGTATATGACAATATCAATTATTTTTGCGGATTGTATGTTAAGAATGCAAAGTTGCGTAAACAATATGTAGAAGAAGCAATTGCTTTTGTCGGCCTTGAAGATTATACCAAATTTGTTCCTAAAAAATTGTCCGGTGGCTTATTACGTCGATTAAATATCGCATGTGGAATTGCGCATAAACCGGAATTAATTATTTTAGACGAACCAACTGTTGCAGTTGATCCACAAAGTAGAAATAAAATTTTAGAAGGAATTGTTGATTTGAACCGAAAAGGCGCTACCATCATCTACACTTCACATTATATGGAGGAAGTGGAGCAAATCTGCAGTCGCATTGCTATTATGGATAAGGGTAAACAAATTGCCCTTGGCACAACCCATGAACTGAAGCGAATGATAAAAAATAGCGAAACGATACAAATCGATGTCCCTGAACTTAGCTCATCACAACTAGAAGCAATACAGGGTCTACCACATTTATATCAGAAAAGTTATGAGAACGGCGTTCTAAAATTAAGTTATAGTGGTGGTAAACATAATCTGATCCACATCGTAGATTATTTAAAGGGGGAGGATGTTGCTTTTGGTCGTGTTTATACTGAACTTCCAACATTAAATGACGTTTTCCTGGAAATCACTGGAAAAGAATTAAGAGATTAAACGAAAGGGGGAACGCAAATGTTCTTACATATCTATAAATACAGAATCAAATCCCTACTACGTTCAAAAGAAGAAGTATTTTGGTGCTTTTTATTTCCAATCCTTTTGGCGACCTGCTTCCATGTGGCATTTTCGGCAATCGGAACAAAAGCTTATGATTTTCACTCCATACCTGTTGCAATCGTCACGGAGCAGGAAAATCCAGCTTTCACACAGACACTGGATGCGATTGCGAAAGATGACAGTCAGGGCGAGCCTTTTCTAATTGTAAAGAAGGTCAGCAGCCAAAAAGCAAACGACTTGCTTTCTGATAAAAAAGTGGATGCTATTATCACCTTGGATGAGCAACTTCGTGTGACCGTAGCACAAAACGGGTTAAACCAGACTGCAATACAAAGCTTTGTAAATCAATTTTTGCAAAAATCGACTGTGATCAACGACATCGCCAGCGCACATCCTGAGACACTCAATCAGATTATTGAGCAAATGAAAGATGAATCTTCCGTTATAAAGGAACAGTCCTTAACAAAATCAAAAATAGATCCTCTCATCTGCTATTACCTTTCCTTAATTGGAATGGCAGCCTTATTTGGTGGTTTCCTCGGAACCGAATGCGCCCGTCAGATGAAAGCAAATCTATCCAATGTAGGTATGAGAAAGTGCATTAGTCCGACCCATCGTCTGACTATGATCCTTGCAGAATTTTTTGCCACATACACCCTTCATCTACTGGCAATGATGGTTTTACTTCTTTATATGATTTTTGGTCTGCACATTGATCTGGGCAATCAGATTGGGTATCTGATCTTAACTTGTATAACCGGTTCTTTAGTCGGAGTATCCAGTGGATTTTTTATTGGTTCCTTATCAAAGTTAAGCGAAATAGCAAAGGTTACTATATTTTTGATTTTTTCTCTAGGATCCTCTTTCCTCTCTGGACTGATGGTTTCCGATATAAAAATAGCAATTCAACATCATGCACCGATTATCAATCACATCAATCCTGGTACCTTAATACAGGATGCACTCTATTCGCTTTTAATTTTCGAGACTCATGAACGATTCTATACCAATATGATTACTTTAGTTATTTATGCTGTACTGTTTTGCGGCGCATCTTATTTTATGACAAGGAGGGAAAGTTATGCAAGTCTATAAAACATTTTTAAAGATCAGTCTAAAAAGCATTTTTTCTGCTTTTGCATATATCATTGCATTTCTCACTCTTTCCATGCTCATTACTCAAACTGGAAACAAATCCGATATCAGCTCCTTTGTTTCGGAAAAAATGGATGTTGCCGTCGTTGACTATGATCATACTTCAACGAGCAAAGCCCTTTATCAGTTTGTTTCGAAGAAGCACAACATCAAAACCGTCAACATGAAAGACGATACCTGGCGTGATGAATTATTTTATCGCAATGTAGACTATATTGTAATTATTGAAAAAGGGTTTGAAAAAAATTATAAGAGTTCCAATTCTTTAGCATACATGAAGTCTTATACCAACCCCGATTCAAATACTTCATTTATCATTCGCTCAGAACTTGAAACTTTTTTGCGCAATTTAAGCTATTATAAAACAGCTGGCTTTAGCGAAAACGAGTCTATTAAAAAAGCACAGGCAGTTGCCAGTATACACACTGATACAGAATTTAAAAAGAATGACAAAAAAGTCGAGCAGCCTACTGCAATGAGCTATTTTTTCAGCTTTGCTCCATATGTTCTACTCTGTATACTGATCAACACTATCGGTCCAATGTTAATGATCTGGAATCGGCCTGAAATAAAAACGAGAACAGAAATTTCGAGTTTAAGCCTTAGCAAGCGTAATTTAGCCCTCATAGGGGCAGTCGGGACCTGTGCGATGGTTGTATTTTTCATCTATCTTGCTACTTGCGTTGGATTTTTCAAAGAAGATTTCTTTAGTCTGCGAGGACTCTATTACTCCATCAACGCATTTTTATACCTCCTGGTATGTATCGCAGCCACTTATCTGGTTGCTCAGTTGAGCCATAAACTCAATGCACTCAGCATGTGGTCCAACGGGTTAGGATTATCCACTTCCTTCTTGTGCGGAGTCTATGTAATTCGTGACCTGCTACCTGATCAGGTAATATCATTTTCCAAGTGTCTACCAACTTATTGGTATATTAACATTACAGAGGAATTGAAGTTTTTTGATGGTTCTTTAAGCAAACTTGCCTACCAGTCAGCAGGAATGCAGCTTTTATTTGCAATCGCAATTTATGCAATTGCGCTAATCATCATAAAAAACAGACAACAAAAAGCAATTTAAATCACTTTCATTCGAATAATCAAATTACTCCTTTGTTATATTGGATTTGCACATATTTTTCTTGTATATTGTCCAAAATGATAGTACAGTTTTACAACAAGAAACACTATCCACCAATAAAGGAGAAATTGTATGAAAAGTATACGTAAAAAATTAGTCTTGCTATTTGCATCAATCTGTACCATTTGTGTACTGGCCGCACTTGGAATCAGCAGCTATGTATCTTATAACTCCTTGGAAAAAACCCAACGACAGCGTTATCAAAACGAGGCTGCTAAAAATGTTTCTGACATCAATAGTTGGTTAACAAAGAACGCACAAATTGTTGATACTGTTCAGACTTCCCTAGAAAGCATACCTGATTTGTCAGTTACTCAAATTTCCGGTTATCTGACACAGGCAACGAAAAAATATTCAGATGCTCTAGATATTTATTTTGGATATTCTGACAAAACCTTTATTGATGGATCCGGCTGGACTCCAACAGCTGATTATGATTGTACTGCCAGAGGATGGTATACCAGTGCAGTAGAAAAGGATGGTATCTTTATCGGAGCTCCATCTCTGGATTTATCCACAAATACCATGGTTGTGACCATTTCCGCTCCTGTTAAACAAAACAATAAACTTGTTGGCGTAGTTTCCATACAAAAAAATACTGAGGGATAAAACTGAAAT
>JAGOGN010000252.1 GCA_017996675.1 Lachnospiraceae bacterium
GCGTATGTTCGTTTTGCTTCTGTTTACAGGGAATTTAAAGATGTGAATACATTTATGAATGAGTTGAAGAAAATGTTAGATAAGTAGTTAAGTTCATGAAGGTTTATGACGATATTATAAACGTAAGAACATGGAAGTTGACGAGTATGATATGGAGATGATGATATGAATATTTCAGGATTGCGCCCATATGAGGCGTTAGATCATTTTAAAGTAGATAAAGAAGTTATTGCGAAAGCGCAGGCAGATCATATCTCTCAGATGGCAGTTTCTACTGGCGTGGAAGAGAAAAAGGCTGCTTTTGTAAGTATGCGATCGGAATCTTCAAAGGATTCATCCAACAGACTTACTGCTTCTGATTTGGCAAAGAACTTTAAAGCTACCACAGCTTTTTCGTGGAAAGGTTCTGAAAGTGATTTATCAAAATTGGATCAGGAAAACGTTCCAAAGCCAGCGGATAAAGATAGCGTCTTAAGACAATATCAATTTTATGTTGGACCGAAAGACTCTGTGGAAGAAGAACTAAAGATCACCCAGAATGCAAAGCAACTAGAGAATTTTGATTTTGTATAAGAGAATTTTAGTGATGAAATAAAGGGAGACATAATCGTCTCCCTATTTTTATAGGAGGAAATTATGCTAGAGAAGTTTTACCCTAAAAAAAGAGTGAAATCAATTATGGATATTGATTTTGTTAAGCTATATGAGGTTGGATATCGAGGTGTAATTTTTGATATTGATAATACATTAGTTCCCCATGGAAAACCTGCAACGCCTGAAATTGTTGAATTTTTTGTCAGGTTGCGTGAAATTGGTTTTCAAACAAGATTATTGTCGAATAATCAAATGGATCGTGTGGAACCTTTTGCAATTGCCGTGAAATCCAAATTTATTTGTAATGCTCATAAACCAGCCAGAACTAATTATTTGCTGGCAGTGAAGGAAATGGGAATTAGAATTGATGAAACCATTTTTGTTGGAGATCAGCTTTTCACAGATATTTATGGTGCAAATCGTTCAAATATCGAATCCATTCTGGTGGATCCGATTCATAAAAAAGAGGAAATTCAGATCGTATTGAAACGAAAACTGGAAAAGATTGTCCTGTTTTTTTACAACAAAACGAAAAAGTATTGAAATACGGTCATAAATCATTTATAATCAATGTAATAATGCTTAATAAATTAAGGAGGAACACGAATGATTTCAGCAGGTGATTTTAGAAACGGTATTACAATTGAACTCGATGGTAATATCTTTCAAATTATTGAATTCCAGCACGTGAAACCAGGAAAAGGTGCAGCGTTTGTTCGTACAAAATTAAAAAATATTAAAAGTGGTGGTGTAGTTGAAAAAACTTTCCGTCCATCAGAAAAATGTCCACAGGCTCGTATTGATAGAAATGATATGCAGTTCCTGTATAAAGATGAGGATTTATTCCACTTTATGGATGTAGAAAACTATGAGCAGATTGCTCTGAATGCAGATTCAATTGGCGATTCATTAAAGTTCGTAAAAGAAAATGAAATGGTTAAGATTTGTGCACACAATGGTAATGTATTTGCTGTAGAGCCACCATTGTTTGTAGAATTGGAAATTATTGAAACAGAACCTGGATTCAAAGGCGATACAGCACAGGGCGCAACAAAACCTGCAGTCGTAGAGACAGGCGCAACTGTTTATGTTCCATTATTTGTAGAAGAGAACGATAAGATTAAAATTGATACCAGAACTGGAGAGTACCTTTCCAGAGTGTAAGTTTAAAATTGTAGATTGCATATATCGAATGAGATATATGCAATTTTTTTTTTGAAAAGTATTGACGAAAATGTAGTGACATGATACTATCATATTGAATCCGCACTAAAACAGTAGGAATTAAAATGATAGAGATTAAAAGACTAAGAATAAAAGGGGTGATTACTTGAAGTTATCAACGAAAGGGCGTTATGGATTAAGAGCATTTATTGATATCGCGATCTTTGGCGAGAATGAACCTGTTTCGTTAGCACATGTTGCGAAAAGGCAGGATATTTCCATTAGTTATCTGGAGCAATTGATGGTGAAACTAAAAAAGGCTGAATTAATTGTAAGTATCCGAGGTGCAAATGGAGGATATGAAATAGCCAAAGACCGGGGTCGTATTTCTGTAGGTGATGTTTTGCGAGCACTAGAAGGAGATCTTGCTCCAGTTGATTGTGCGGCTTTTCATGAAGGAAATCATGCCTGTGCAGCCAGCGATGACTGTGCCAGTAAAATAGTCTGGAAGAAGATTAACGATAGTATTAATGAAACCGTCAATAATATTTATATTGATGAATTAGTTGCTGATAGTAAGAGTAAAAATACAAATAGAGAGGTGATTATCACATGCAAGATGTAATTTATATGGACAATGCGGCTACGACCCGCACATCAAGAGAAGTTGTGGAATCCATGATTCCATATTTTACAGAACATTATGGAAATGCTTCCGCCCTTTATAGCTTTGCACAGGATGCAAAAATTGGATTGGAAAATGCAAGGAAGCAGGTCGCAAAGGTAATTGGAGCAAAGAGTGAAGAAATTTATTTTACCGCTGGTGGAAGCGAAGCTGATAACTGGGCAATTAAAGCGACGGCAGAGTTTTTGAAAGCAAAAGGGAATCATATTATTACTTCAAAAATCGAACACCATGCAGTGCTTCATTCCTGTCAGTATCTAGAACAGCATGGTTATGAAG
>JAGOGN010000060.1 GCA_017996675.1 Lachnospiraceae bacterium
AGCGTAGAGCAGAGGTAGATTATGTGTTTGCTGTAGTTCTTAAGCAGGAGAATAAATTAATTGGTGATATTAATTATTCAGAAGAGGACGATGATACCTATGAAATTGGATATGATTTTAACGAATTTTTCTGGGGTCATGGATACGCAGCAGAATCATGCAAAGAGATCATTCGACATTTGTTCGAAACGGTTGGCGCAAGAAGAGTGATTGCACAGTGTAATGATGATAACGAACGTTCGATTCGATTATTAGAGAAACTGGGATTTCGTAGAGAAGGTTACTTTTTGGAAGATGTTTCCTTTAAAGAAGATGAGAATGGCAATCCAATTTATGTTAACAGTCTACAGTATGCCATGTTAAAAAGAGAATGGGATTGTAACTAAGTTTTTATGACAAATTCTGTGACAAAAAGTGTTATAAATTGGCATTATAGCATAATAAAAAAGAGCTGAAAACATTGATTTTATTAACAAATCATGTTTTCAGCTCTTTTAATTAAGCTAGCGACGGGAATCGAACCCGTGACCTCAACACTACCAATGTTGCGCGCTACCATCTGTGCCACGCCAGCCTGTTGATAATTCTCCAACGAGTTATAATATACTATAGGATAGGGAAGTTGTCAATCCCTTTTTTAACGTGATTTATCTGTATCAGAAGCCAGTAATGACATAATAGCTGGATTATATTGAATATTCTGATAAGATTTATACAAATCAGAAGAACGTAATTGCAGACCGGAGTTAATCTGATCAATAATTCGATCCAGTTGCTTGTAATCGTCCTCGGTTACTATACTTTTATCTGATAGTTTGGAAAGCTCTTCGGACACCTTCTGGATTTCGGTATCCATTTCCTGTTCCAGGTTCGGACTAGTTTCTTTCTCTAAAAAAGTCGAATTTGTGAGACCCTGGAAATAAGCTTTGATAAAATTGCCATAATCTGAAAAGGAAAAGGAAGTAGCCTGATCCAATGCAGCGGATAATTCTGTTAAAGCGTCTGAAGTGTACACGGTATTGGATTGTAGAGGAGTCTGATTCGTAGGTACCGTTACGGTGTTATTTTGAAGTATCGGTGCAGTAGAATTAGAGCTACCTGTAGTTGTTAGTTTATTTCTGGATGCTGGAATCGTAACTCCATTTTGATAATTCTCCATAACTTTCTTTACATAATTCTGTGTCTCTTTAAAAGGAGGAATGCCCCCATATTTTTTAACATTGTTACCTCCGGCATTATAAGCGGCAAGAGCAAGCGAAACGTCGCCGTTATAATTTTTTAACATGTCGCTAATATATTTAGCACCGCCCATAATGTTCTGCTCTGGATCGTAGGAGTCGGTAACACCTAAAGCCTTAGCAGTTTTCGGCATTAATTGCATAATGCCCTGAGCACCACAATGAGAAGTAGCATCTACATGAAAAGAAGATTCAGCAAGACCAATTGCCTTCAGCAGATTAACGGGTACTTGATAAGTATCAGCGGCCTTCTGAAAGATATCATCTAAAGTGGTTGATTTTAAATAAGGAGAAAAATCAGTACCAGAGGAAGTGCTCAGTGTAGAATTTTGTGTGGAAGCCTTCAAAGTGGCTGTCATTGCTTGAATATTCATAAGACGCTCCTTTCATTCATAACTAAGGATAGTATATCATATTATGGAATAGAGCTGAACAAAAAAATAAAAAAACAATAAAAAAATACTTGCGTTTTTATTGGAGATAAGATATACTTCTAAAAGTAGTCGAAAGACACATGCCGGCGTGTCGGAATGGCAGACGAGGCAGACTCAAAATCTGTTGCGGGCAACCGCGTGCGGGTTCAAGTCCCGCTGCCGGCAGTTTAATATTGGATGAAGCCTTCGTGTTGCTGAGAACAGTGATGCGGGGGTTTTTTTTATAATAAAGAGTATCTTATTTCCTCACTAAATTACGTGATAGATTTTAGGCAATTTTCCAACAATGATTGCTAAACAAGCACACAATATTATTCTTTTATTCATATTTTTCTCCTTTTAAAGTGAATTTTATATTAAATGTAGTGGCAAATACTGTCATTTATAAATAGCAGCAATCCCCTTTTTATCATCACTTAACGGATATGCTTTTCCGTTAAAATTAAATTCTCTCATAACTGAAATTAAATTATTTGAAGGTTGAGTATGCGCTAATCCTACTGCATGTCCAAACTCATGAACTATAGTTTCATTTTTAACCAGTTCAGAAGCGTTTTGCCAAATCTTACAAAAAACAATTGATTTATTATCTTTGCTATAGGAAGTACATAAACCATATAATCCTTTATCTTCTGATGAAATAGAAACTTTTATGCTTGCAACGTTTATATTATTTGTATTATATAGATACAAGCCAGAATTTGGAATATTCCACTTTTTTGCATATGAAATAATTTGAGATGAATATTTAGTAGAAGAACAATATACTCCAGTACTACTTGGATAAGTTAGTGGATAGGAATTTTTGGCAAATGCATTTGCTATGATGCTATTTGTAAAAACCAAACTAATAAAAAATACAAATAATAATATTTAATATTTCTGTTTTTTTGAGTGTTTTCTGCTTGACATCAAATTTCTTCTTTTTTATAACATATTATTTATATTAATCTTAGAAAAAAATATGTCAAGTGTATTTTTAAGACATATATAGTTATAAGTTTGAAACAAATAAAAAGAAGCCTTCCTTTTATTTTTTTGATTATCAAATGTTTTTTTAGCCTTGATATATCCTCTTCATCATAATATCTTGTTTCTTCAGGTGGTATTTTATAATGACCTGAACCAGTAATTCGTTCACTAATGTGCTTTTTAATATCTCATATCGTTCTCCGGTTTTCCAAATACTATCTTCATAGAGCCCACCCTTTGTTTCTGGCTTATCTAAATATTTTAAACTAATAAACCTTGCATTTGGTTCGATTTCTTTTGTTACCGTGGCATCTACAATGTTAACCATTATCATAAATTCGCTTTCATTTCCAACACTGTCAAATGCATGGATATTTACAAAAGATCAAAATATAATCAACAATTTAAAACAGCCAATCGAACGATTGACTGCAGATTTCACAATTATTATTGGGAAGAAACCCTATGGTTTAGAACCTTCCAAGTGTAAGGAACCTTCTTTAAATTTATAGTACCACTTAACCATATTACTGGACGATTCTTTGCGATTAATTTGCATTTATAGTTTGCCTGAAACTTTTCATGGCTTTCAAATGTAACGGTTAACTGAATTTGATTACATCGGTAATCTGGCAAGTCTTGTGTAAGCGTGGAAGCTAAATAGGATCTGGCTACATTTTCTGGCATATTATTGGAGGTATATCCGACAATAAAGGCCAGAATGGTCAGGACAATCGCGATGGCAAGTGGTTTATATTTTTTTCGATTCTTCATATGTTCTACTCCCTTTAGTCTAGTCTGAAATAAGCATATCATGTTTTAAAAAATAATCAACAGCAACCTTTAAATCTTAAAAAAAAATGAAATGCTTGATAGTCATTGACTTTTACAAAACGAAGAGTATGATTGAACTCATAATCAAATTTGATTTTCTTGTAGCCATTCGGCTAATTTTTTCCAAATGATAATTTTAATAAGACAACATTATATTTTTGAAAGGGGTGGATTGACGTATTTCTATTGAAACAGAAAAAAATTACTTTTTTTGTGTGCGCTTTTTTGATGTTCTTTTTTGTAAAGAAAGGTCATGTGTATGCAGAAACGTATGATAATGCGTATACGTTTTACAATCAATTTAGTAGTTCGAATTTAATGCAGGCAAATGATGGGTATATCTATGTCGGAAATCGTTCTGGTGCGGCTTCATCTACATCTTCTTATCTCTACAATAACAGAGGGCACCGATTGTCGTTGATCTTGAATGGGGTTACCTATTACATTGATTTAAAGAGAAGTCTATTTGGTGGAATCTATGATCAGAATATTTCTTG
The DNA here is from genome assembly GCA_017996675.1 of Lachnospiraceae bacterium. The sequence goes on from JAGOGN010000060.1 coordinate 3,976, forward strand.
CATGACGGTAGGAAGCTATGTATATAATTTGTATCGAATACCGTACCAAACGATTTGCCAATTGTTACAGTATAACTATCCAAATGCTGATTTGGCGCTACTATATAACAGTGAGCAGTCAGTGGAGTTGACTTATGACAGTATTATGACCATTAAAAAAAGACAAAAAAATGGAAGCTATACTCTATTTGGTGATTTATCAAATGATCATTTAGGAAGACCGCCAACGTGGGGAAATCTTTATTATAACGAGACTACAATGGAGAAAGCTTGGGAAAGCACCACTGGACAAACCAAATATTTCGGAAACCTCTATCATTTGCAAATTATAATTCCTGGAAATGAGAAGGGGACTTTTCTTACTACCACGGCAATTCAAATCAAACCATCTGCTGGAATTTATAAGACAAGGGGATTATATTATGTAAAAGCGGGTAAGTTAGTAGAATATTCTTATTCTGCAACGTCGAATTTTGCGTCCACTACATTTCAGCCAAATTATATGTATTTGGATGTGAAAGATTTAAAGGAAGATACCTATATTGCGACAACGCTTTTTGCTTATGCACCAACAGAAAGTACGGACGGGACAATGAATAATCCATTGTTGTCCAGAATTGCACTTGCAAAATGCAACTTTTCTAGAAGTGATTCAAATTGTTGCTTAGATTATACGGGGCAGGCAAAAATAATCCGTGATGGAGAACGTTTTTTGATTACTCCAAGATGTGAGATCTTTTTGAACGGAGTTTGTCAGATTTCTTCTTTGTTTGGCGATTCGCTTCTAGGGGTCACGGTCGTTAGTGATGGAAAGCCACCGGTGGTTGAGACAAAACAGACGGGAAATGTACTTACTCTTTTGGCGAAAGAGGATGGGAGCGGTCTGGATTATATAAAAATTTATTCTGAAGATGGGGTAGAAAGTTTGAGGGCAAGAACAGGTGAAGTTTCTTATCCGTATACAAAAAGTGAGGTATACAAAATTGTTGCTGTGGACCGAGTGGGGAATAGAACAGAATGTTTTGTTCCAGTAACTTATGAAGAAATCAAAGATGCGAAAGCAGACTTTCGCTTCATCTCAAAAGAGTTTCTAGAAAAGCAAGAAGTGGATGGAGGATTACCTGCAACATCTTTGTGGATGATTCAGCCGGATATGAAAAAGTTACTGGAAGAGGCATTACTAGATGATGATTTCGAAGAAATTATTGAGTGGGACGAGCCCTAAATGTGTCCCATTTGTGTAAGGAAACGGAAATAATTGTGAACTGCGCTGAAAGGATTGACGACAGAAAAAAAAGAGAATATAGTGAAATTGTAGAAGAAATGTTAGCCTTATTTAAGGGGAGGGATCTATTGAAAAAGAGAACACATTTTGCAATATCCAGACAGCTTTTGAAGGACAATGAACATAAAATGAACAGAATCCAGTCGTGGTTATTCTGCTTAGGATCTATTTTTCCGGATACAACACCATTATGCCTGATTAAACCACATAAAATAAATGTTACAGACTATAAATCAAAGAAACGAATGGTTCGGTTGTTTTTTATTAAGAGTAATCACTACGCAGACAGTTTTCGTTTAGGTTGTTTATCTCATCATCTTGCAGATTATTTTACAGCTCCTCACAACAGATATGGAGTGAAAGGATTTTGTATGGATCACAGAGGATATGAGGAAAGATTACATTCTTATTTTAAACAGGAACTGAAAACGAGCGGAGCTCGTAAGGAACAAGTTGAAGACAATGAATTGAGTGCATTTTCTTTTTGGAGTGCATTAGCAACGAAGCACCAGGAATATTTGAATGCTAATCATTTTGGTGAGTCAATACTTACAGATTACCAATTTATATCTGAAATGATCGGAAATCTTTTTCATGTATCCATGGAAAGAAGACTTCCATCTTATGCTTAAGAGTGATATACTTATACCAGTTGGCTTGGCCAACTGGTATTTTTTTGATAAAGGGCAAAGGAAGGTAACACAATGGATTACGCACAGTATATTTTAGAAAAGTCAGCAGAGTTGCTTGCAATTGATTCACCAACTGGATATACAGATGAAGCAGCTAAATGGGTAGAGAAAGAATTTCAGGATTTAGGATTTAAGACCACTCGTACAGTAAAAGGTGGAGTGATGATCGACCTTGGTGGCAAAGATGAACAGAATGCAGTCTTACTTGAAGCACATGCAGATACTTTGGGCGGAATGGTTGCTGAGATCAAAAGTAGTGGACGTTTGAGAATTTTACCATTAGGTGGAATGAATCCTAATAATGCAGAAGCAGAAAACGTTCGTGTTATTTCTAAATTTGACGGAACTTTTGAAGGTACATTACAGTTAGTGGATGCTTCCATTCATGTAAATAGTGAATATAATGAAACTACCAGAAAATGGAATAAGATGGAAGTCGTGTTAGATGAAATCGTTTCATCAAAAGATGATGTTACCAAGTTAGGAATTCAGGTAGGCGATATTGTTTGCTTTGAACCTCGTACCAGAATTACTTCTAAAGGATATATTAAAAGTAGATTTTTAGATGATAAATTAAGTGTTGGAATTCTTTTAGGTTATGCGAAATATTTAAAAGATGAGAAAATCACAACGGAGCGTAAAATCTATGTACATGTTACTGTTTATGAAGAAGTAGGACACGGTGGATGCGCATCCGTTCCAGCTGGCGTAACAGAAGCAATTTCTGTAGATATGGGTTGCGTAGGTGAAGGCCTTACTTGCGATGAAAGAAAAGTTTCGATTTGTGCGAAAGATAGTGGAGGTCCTTATAACTACCAGGTCGTGAAGAATTTAATTGAAGCAGCAAAGAAAAGTGGAGCAGAATATGCGATAGATTTGTATCCACATTATGGTTCGGATGTAGAAGCAACATTACATGCGGGTTATGATATTCGCCATGGATTAATCGGAGCAGGAGTTTATGCTTCTCATGGATATGAAAGAAGTCATAAAGACGGAGCAAATAATACATTGAAATTATTACAGGGATATTTAGGATAAAAGATAAAAAGTAAGAGGCTGTTGCAAATGCAACAGCCTCTTGTTTTTATCTTTATTTCTTGAGTCGAGCAGCCTGACCAGTTCGGTAGGTGAGCAGATCCTTCTTTGTATGTTTCGGTTCAGTGCGTTTCTCACGCTCTTCCTGGACGTTATCCCGAACGGACTTAAAACGCTTAATTAATTCAATATTATCATTTGGATTAAAATGGTGTTTTACAGCCATATCTGTACCCCCTTTGCCACTGTCAATCATTAATTTCGTCTTTATTATATCATATTTCGGCAAAAAGTGAGAATATCTTTAGTTTATGGTCTGATTATTTGTTCTCTTCTGGCATTTCGCTGATGGCTCCATTTGGAAAATGCTTGTAGCTAATTTTTACAAGTCCCTCTTGCTCATCAATCATCAGTGTAAGAAAAATATTATAATTATGTTGATAGTGGAATTCGTAATAGCCTGTTTCGGTATTATGAAGATTGATATTTTCAGGATCGCCATAAGCAAGTAATATGGATGCAATACTTGAGTGCATTTGAATTCCTTTTGGAAGAAGTATAAGTGGTTTAATATTTTCAGTTAAGTCTGTAGTGGTTTGAGTACTATTTTCTGGATTTTCAGAATCTACAGCAGCAGTAGAATCATTTTCTAATGTTTTTTCATTTAATTCAGGTGTGGTAATGTCAATTTCTAACGACCAGATTTTAGCCTGTTCCAATGGAACTGCGGTGCTAAATGGATTAAAAAATCCAACCTTTAAAGAGTAAGGCTTTCCTTCGCACTTTAAAACTACATTATCGGAAGTCTTGGTTAGTGGTTCCAGTTTGAAATTAGAGTCTAATCCATAATCCTCTAGGGAAAACGTCCAATCAGTTTTAATTCTTTCATAAGAAAATGGAAGAGAATAAGTCTTCTCATCTGCCTGAAAAGCACAGATATTCCAATTAAATTTATCGATTTGAATATTTTCATCTTTATGAATTTCTTGTACCAATAACTTGTCAAAATCTGCGATATCCAGACCTTTTTTTTGGTTAGAAGAATCGGAATCCTGATCGGAAGAAGTCGGATCAGTGGATGGTGCAGGCTTATTCGTAGTAGTTTTTTTATCATTACAGCCTACCAAAAACAGAGTCAGACATAGTAGTAATAGGCAGCAGGTGCGTATCTTTGATAATAAATATTTCATGGTATTTCCTTTCTTTCGTACAGAGTGATCTCCCTTAAAGTCATGTAATTATAACGCAAATATAATAGAATATCAAACGAAAAAATTGTGTTTTTCGTATAGATAGTGTAAAATAAAAAAGAGTATGCAAAGAGAGATGAAAGGTGCAAGATGAGTAAAAAATTAGTTTTGATTGATGGTCACAGTATATTGAATCGGGCATTTTATGGCGTTCCAGATTTGACAAATTCGGAAGGAATACATACGAATGCTGTTTATGGTTTTTTAAATATTATGCTTAAGATTCTAAATGAAGAGCAACCAGAGTACCTGATTGTGGCCTTTGATGTAAAGCACCCAACTTTTCGTCATGAAATGTTTGCGGAATATAAGGGTACAAGATCGAAAATGCAACCGGAATTAGTTCAGCAGGTTCCGATTATAAAAGATGTATTAAAAGCAATGGATATTCATATTGTGGAACAGGCAGGCGTGGAAGC
>JAGOGN010000253.1 GCA_017996675.1 Lachnospiraceae bacterium
TTTATATTTTGTTAAAATGTCCTGCAGTTGAGTTTGTGCATTTACAACATCCTCTTCTTTTGTAAAAGACAAAACATCACCAACACATCTGCGGCTATCAGTCATAAAAACCATAGCTCTTCCAACATCTGCCTGTGCAAAACCATAATCAGTCAAAGCATTATTTGAACTAATTGTAGAAAAAACGGATGCAATACTGGAAAGAATCCCGGGCACACTGGCAACAATAATTACAATCAAAAAAATAGTAGACAATTTTTTTTCAAGTCGTTGTTCCTTTAGTTTTTCAAAAAATTTCATAGACTTATACTCTTCTTTCTCAAGCTCAGCTTGTTTTTCATACATGTTTTGATTATAACATACCTAAAAAATTGTGACAATAAATTTGTAAAGCATGAACATGTTTTTTTTGATGAAATTGTACAAGTTTTTATCACATTAATCTCAATACGCTCCTAGATCAAAATAGCCTGTGCCAGAAAGACAAAAGACAATATTTTCTTTTTTATGCTCTCTCTTACATCTGAGTGCCTCATCAATTGCGACTTTTATCGCATGTGAAGACTCAAGTGCTGGCAGTATACCTTCACAGCGTGCAAAGATTTTTGCACTTTCAAAAACGTCATTCATCGATACTGCTCTCGCTTCAAACATTTGATTGGCATAAAACTGAGACAAAATTGGACTCATTCCATGGTAGCGCAATCCTCCTACGTGGTCAGCATCTGGAATAAAGTCGTGACCAAGAGTGTACATTTTCCCCATAGGACAAATTTTTTGTGCGTCGCAAAAATCATATCGAAATGAACCTCTCGTCAGTGATGGACAGGAAGCAGGCTCAACTGCAATCATATGAGTATTTGTTCTTTTGATAATTTTTTTGTGCATAAAAGGAGCAATGAATCCACCAAAATTGGAACCCCCGCCTGCACAACCAATTAGTATATCTGGTTCTATTCCCAAATAATCTAATGCTTTTTGTGTTTCTTGACCAATAATTGATTGATGTAATAAGACCTGATTTAAAACCGAACCTAAAGCATATTTATAACCTTGTGTACTCACTGCAACTTCCACCGCTTCGGAAATTGCTGTTCCTAGTGTTCCGGTGTGTTGTGGATGATTCATTAAAATTTCTCTGCCTACCTTCGTCGTATCAGATGGTGAAGGTGTTACTTTTGTTTGAAATATTTTCATCAGTTCTTTTCGATATGGCTTTTGATCATAAGATAATTTAACCATGAATACTTTTAAATCTAATCCAAAATGTGCACACGCCATTGCTAATGCACTTCCCCACTGTCCCGCCCCAGTTTCTGTTGTAAGTCCTGTCAGCCCTTGCTCTTTTGCATAATAAGCCTGCGCAACTGCAGAATTTAATTTGTGACTTCCGCTGGTATTCTGTCCTTCAAATTTAAAATAAATGTGAGCTGGTGTTTCAAGAAATCGTTCTAAATCATACGCTCGCATAAACGGTGATGGACGATATCCACGATAATAATCTTGAATCGGTGTTGGAATAGGAATAAATAAATCTTTTTTATTTAATTCCTGTTTCACTAGTTCGTCGCAAAAAACCATTCGTAAATCCTGCTCACTGATTGCCTGATTTGTCTGTGGATTCATTAAACTCTCCATTTCATCTGGCAAAAAAGCTGCCATATTCATCCATTCTTGTGGCAACTCACTCTCTTGTAATATAAATCTTTTCGGCATTACTTCTTTCATATTATTTCTCCTTTCAATTTAAGAACAATGCCAAATGCGAGCGGATTCCAACGATTTTTAAATCATGAGATATATTCTTTGTGTATTTCTCAAAATAAAAAAACTTCTATCCTAAAAAAGGACAGAAGTTATCTGTTACGCCACCATTTTAATCGTACTAACATACGTTATCCTTGTTAACGATAGGATGAACCGTTGGACATTACTCGGCAAAAGCCTTTCTCTCCACCCTTATGAGCCCATTCTTCTGAAATTTCGTTATTACCGTCTCACCAATCGGCAACTCTCTGTGAACGAGAACTACAGTTTACTCTTCTCAATCATTGGTTTGTTCTTATTGCTGTTCATTCTACACGACAGAGGCACTTCCTGTCAATAGAAAAAATAGATTTACGGATTGTTTTTTTGAATCAGGAAATTACAAATATTCGTTTTAAATTCCTTCCTACCAGTGGAATTCGTTTTTTCATATAGATGTGACAAATGTTTTTTCACAGTTGCTTCGGATATGAATAGCTCATCCGAAACCCTTGCATTAGAGTAGCCATTTAAAATCAGAAATCCGATTTCTATTTCTATTGTATTTGTCAACCCAAAATTAGGTCAACTGCTCATTGAATTCTAGGTCACTTAAGACCATTTTGTGCACCCATGCGCCAGCATGGGTGCATTCTTTACATAACGTGTTCTATTGTTGCTCCGCGACTTCCTCCTTGATATGATCGAATGTAACTCCGTTTGTTCGTAGCGTCTCTCTCAGGCGGTAGGAATCCCCTTCCATATCGACCAGGATGGCTTTATAGGTCAACCGATCAACTAATGCACTTGTTATAGCTGCATCCCCGAATACTTCGTCCCATCGCTCAAATGTTAGGTTTGAAGTGATAATGGTCGATTTCTGTGAAGCACGAAGGGATAGATTGCTGAACAACAGATCTGCACCTTCCCTGTCAAACGATATGTATCCAAGTT
>JAGOGN010000061.1 GCA_017996675.1 Lachnospiraceae bacterium
TATTTCCTGGCATTCCACCTGGAAATCCTCCACCTCTTTTTGCCATAATAGCCTCCTATTCTTCCTCAAAATCAATATCCATATGGATAATTTTTTCTAAATCTATAAATGAATCTTCATATGGGCCGCCTGTATCATTTGAAATATAATCCAAATCTACTGACTTCGAAAACATTTCTTCAATCACATTGGAAAGATGTTCCTTTCCTTCTGAATTCTCGAACATCAATCGATCCATTTCTTTTTCAAAAACCACCTGTAGCCTGCCGGTCTCAGTGAGATTTAATTTTGCTTTCCGAATGACACTCACCGTGCCGGTACGGAATTCGTCCTTTATTTTACTCCACTGCTGGGCGATCTGCTTCACCTCATCCGGTAATGCCTTCGGAACAGGTGGACGCTTTTTCTCACTTCTCTTTGTAGGTTCCTGCGGTTGCTCACTTGATGCCAAAAAAACTTTGCCGTCTAACTTTTCTTCCAAGTCACGTACTCTATCTAATAAAGAATCAAAATCCATCTCCATTTGCGGTTTGCACATTTTGATAAATGCAATCTCTGCCAGAATCCTTTTTTGTGCCGAAAAACGTAATTGATTGGAAAGATCCGACAAGATTCTAATAAAACGCATTAACTTCCCAGTCCCTACCTCTTTTCCAATCTGCCTTAACTCTTCAATATTTTCTTCTGACATATTTAAAACATCTTCCAACTGGTCTGAACTTTTAATCAAAAGTAAATTACGTAAATACCAGGTATAATCGATTACAAACTGGCCTATTTCTCTGCCTTGCATAATCAGATCTTCCAGTAATGACATTACTTTTCCAACTTCTTTTTTCTCAATATACAAAAACATCTGATTAAATACGCCCGTGTCAACTGCTCCAAGAACATTCAGCGTTTTATCGAGTGTTAGAGTCTCTCCCATGTGAAAAGCTAAACACTGATCCAGCAAACTTAATGCATCTCTCATCGATCCGTCTGCAGCTTTTGCAATATAGTTTAATGCATCTTCCTCTACCAAAGCTTCCTCTTGAACCATTAGTTCTTTCATACGTTCAACCAACGTTTGTCTGGTGATTCTATGAAAATCGTATTCCTGACAACGGGATAACACTGTCACTGGAATTTTGTGAACTTCTGTCGTAGCCAAAATAAAAATTACGTATTCTGGCGGCTCTTCTAATGTTTTTAGCAATGCATTAAAAGCTCCTGATGAAAGCATATGTACCTCATCGATAATATAGACCTTAAATCTTCCCTCTGTTGGTGAATAAGAAACCTGATCAATAATATCTCTGATATGATCAACGCCATTGTTGGATGCTGCATCCATTTCAATTACATTCATGGAATTTCCAGCGCGAATAGCTTGGCACATTGCACACTTTCCACACGGATCACCATCCTGGGGATCTAAGCAATTTACCGCTTTCGCAAATATTTTCGCTACTGTGGTTTTACCAGTTCCTCTTGTTCCGCAAAAAAGATAAGCATGACCGATTCGATCACTACGTATTTGATTTTTTAATGTTGTTACAATATGTTCCTGGCCTTTTACGTCCTGAAAACTATTTGGCCGGAATTTTCGATATAATGCAGTATAAGACATTTTTCACCTCTGTCTTTCAAAAATGTGCAGTCTTTAACTAATATATTATATACTATTTTTGCTAGTTTTGTCCATATCAAACAAAAGTGACTACCGTATTCCTAGAATACAATAGCCACATATCTTTACTTCATTTTATTTACCACATCAAGTATTGTTTCATCTGTTGCAAGTTTTCCATAATGATCTACTGCGACTTTGTTTTTTTCTCCATGGGTTAAACATCCAGCTCCACCAATGCAACCACCTTCGCATGCCATACCCTCTATAAAATTTCCCGGTAAAACATTCTTTGAAAGTTTCAATAGTGCAACTCTGCACGCATCGATTCCGCTACAAACAACGGGCTGGAATGCAAAGTCCTCTTCCTTTAATTCTTTTAGCCCTTCGACTATTGCATCCGATAGACCCCCGCTTCTGGCAAAAATTCGTCCAAAGTATGACGCTTCATTTAATTCCACTTCTTCCAAGTCCGTAATTTCAATATAACGACTGTCAAACAATGCCTGAAGTTCTTCAAATGTTATGACACTGTCAACATAGGAACGAACTTCTTCTTTTTGGAATTCCATTTTTTTGGAAGTACAAGGTCCAATAAACACTACTTTTGCCGTTGGATCTTTTTCCTTAATGTATTTTCCAAGCGCTGCCATCGGTGATAAATTATGAGATACATACGGTAATAATTCTGGAAATTGATTGGTTACATATTTTACAAAAGCTGGACAACAGGAACTGGTTAACACTCCCTTTTCCACTAACTCTTTTGTTTCCATGCTAGCAACTAAATCCGCTCCCCTTGCAGCTTCAATTACATCTGTGAAACCTAAATCTAAAATTCCTTTTACTACCTGTCCTGTTTTTGCATAGGAAAACTGGCTTGCAAAAGAAGGTGCAACCATCGCATAAACTTTTTGAGCAGGATTATTTAACTTTGTCTTTAAAATGGATATCACATCCAAAATATAGGATTTGTCTACCATTGCTCCCCATGGACATTGGTAAACGCAAGCTCCACAAGATACGCATTTTGAATTATCTATTTTAGCAGCACCATCATCACGCGTCCCAATTGCTTTTACCTTACATGCATTTTCACAAGGACGTTTTCTATTTGCAATTGCGCTGTAAGGACACACTTTTGCACATGCTCCACAATTGACACACTTACTTTTATCAATGATTGCCTTCTGATGTTCATCGAAGGTAATGGCACCTTTTTTACATACATCTTCGCACCGATGCGCCAAACATCCTCTGCAGGAATCGGTAACTTCATACCCACCCATTGGGCATTCATCACAAGCAATATCGATTACCTCTATTACATTTTTATTCTCTGGATCGCCACCCATAGCAACCTTTACTCGTTCACTTAAAATTGCTCGTTCCTTATAAACGCAGCATCGCATCGTAGCCTCTTTACCTGAAACAATTTTTTTAGGTATATCCAGAATTGTTTCTAATAATTCATCATTCCAAGACCTACGAGCTACTTCCTTTAATACCTTATATTTCAGATATTGTATTTTTGTATCAAACATTCGCATACTATTTCCCTCCATTTATCCCGCTAATATTATACATAACAATTCGATTTTTGCATAATATATATTTCACCCACTCTACTATATACAGCCTATATAGGTCTTTCTTTTGATTCTATGTAAATCATTTCTTTTCATGAAAAAGGATTGCTTTTTAGCAAAAAAATGGTATACTATAGTTTGTCTATTTGGAGACGTATCGAAGTGGTCATAACGGCCCTGACTCGAAATCAGGTAGTCCTCACGGGCTCGTGGGTTCGAATCCCACCGTCTCCGTTCATAAAGTCATGCAAAGATTATTTTCTATGCATGACTTTTTTGTTTCAAATAACGCACAAAAAAGGCTGTGTACGATTCTGATCTGTTCATCAAGTCTCGTATACAGCCTTTAAACTTCTACTAAAAAATCCTCATAAATAATTTTGCCATTAAAAATCCAATTAAACCGCATCCAGGGAATGTTAATACCCAAGTAAGAACCATTTCTTTTACAACTTTAAAATTAATTGCAGAAAGTCGTTTTACCGCTCCTACACCCATAATTGCTGTTGTTTTTGTATGAGTCGTACTTACTGGAATACCAAAAAGAGAAGATAATAACAAACAAAATGCTCCAGCTAAATCTGCTGAAAATCCCTGATATTTCTCTAATCGAACCATATCCATTCCAACCGATTTAATAATCTTTTTACCTCCGATGGAAGTACCAAGTCCCATTACAACGGAACATAGCAACATCATCCAAATAGGAAGTGGCACGGAGCCAGATCCAGCATTTCCATTCACTAAAAAGATTCCAAGCAACAGAACACCCATAAATTTCTGTCCGTCCTGAGCACCATGCATGAAAGCCATTGCTGCTGCTCCACCGATTTGTGCATATTTAAAGAATCCATCTGTTCTTCTTCGATCTTTCTTCCGGAAAAAAAACTGCGTCAGTTTACACACAAAATATCCACTACAAAATCCTAAAACAGTTGATAAAGCCAGACCATAAATTACTTTCATCCATGCAGAACCATTGATTCCGCCCATTCCGCCTTGAAGTGCAATCGCTGCACCAGACAGACCTGCGATTAATGCATGACTTTCACTGGTAGGTATACCGAAATACCAAGCAAGTGTTGCCCATATTACAATGGAAACTAATGCTGCGCATAGTGCAATTAATGCATCCGATGTATTTCCCTTAAAATTAACCATATTCGTAATCGTCATTGCAACGGTAGAATTAAACACTGTCATAACTAATACACCTGCAAAGTTAAAAACTGCTGCCATGACAATTGCTAAGTTCACATTCATGGAACGAGTAGACACACATGTTGCAATCGCATTCGGTGCGTCTGTCCAACCATTTACTAAAATCACGCATAATGTCAGAAGAACTGTAATTAACAAAACAGGCTCCTGAGATATTTGTTGCATGAAAAAGGATAATGATAAATCCATATTATTTCATCTCCACTTTCTTAACTATTCTTCATGATTACACTTTCAACGACATCAGCTACATCTTCACAAGCATCACTACATTTTTCCAGGTAATAAAAAATCTGTTTCCATGCCATGATTTCTAGTGGATTAGTTTCTTGTGTATGTAAATTACGCATTGCTGTAATGTATAATTTATCCCCTTCTTCTTCTAGGTCATTAATTTTAATTAAGCACTCGTTAATTTTTTTAGATTTTTTGAATTCCATAAATTCTTCCATGAGCTCTTTTAACGTATCACAACATTTAATGATTGATTTTGTGAATTTTAAAGCTTCTGGACGAATGCTTTGAACATTATTCATATATACATATAACAAAACATCTTCAATCTTGTCTGTAACTTCGTCGATACATTGACTTAATGACAAAATATCTTCTCTTTCGATTGGAGCTATAAATTCTTTAACCAAAACACCTTTCATCTCGTGTTTTTTCATATCTGCTGCATGCTCAATTTCGTGCATTTCATCTAATTTCTGTGATAAAGTTTCAGGTTGGAACTCTGTTAAAGATTGATCAAGCATTACTGCTGCCTTGCAGCCTAAATCTACACATTCAATAAAATTACGATAATAATATGATTCGCTTTTTCTCAACATTTTTTTCTCCTTTTTGACGCATATTCTTATTTTATATCATATCTATGTAAATTCCAAACCATAGTTATGTAAAATCTATGTAAAATTATAAATCTAAATACTCCCGTAAGGTTTCAAACAGCTTTGCAGGTTCAATTGGCTTTGCAAGATGAGCATTCATCCCAGCCTGCTTTGATAGTTCTTTGTCTAAATCAAATGCATTTGCTGTCATTGCAATAATTGGAATGCTTTGCGCATCTTCACGATCTAGACTCCTGATTTTAGCAGTTGCTTCTAATCCATCCAATATTGGCATTCGTATGTCCATTAAAATCACTTGATAATAATTTTCCTGTGAACGGATAAACATTTCTAATGCTTCCTGGCCATTGGATGCTTGATGAACTACAAAACCTCGTTTTTCCAGTAATCTGGTTGCAACTTCAATATTCAATGGATGGTCTTCCACAACGAGGATCCGTTTACCTAAAAAAATGAAATTCATTTGATTTTGTTCTTTGTGTTCTCTCTGAAGTAGGCTTTCTTTCGCTGCCTTTTCTGCAACAGTCTGCTGATTTACGATTCGTTCTAAGTTGATTCGTACGATAAAATTACTTCCTTTTTTATACTTCGATTCAACATAAATGCTACCATCCATTAAATCAACAAGGCTTTTGCAAATTGCAAGGCCAAGACCTGTTCCTCCATATACTTCTGCTTTAGAAGAATGTTCCTGGGTAAAAGGTTCAAAAAGCGATGATAAAAATTGGCTCTTTATTCCACATCCGGTGTCTGTTATTACAAAACGTAATTTGTCATACTCTAACTGCTTTTCTTCTACCTGAATCGAAAAGCATACGCTTCCTCCCGCCGGCGTAAATTTGATTGCATTGGAAAGCAAATTCACGATAATTTGTTGTAGCTTTATTTCGTCTGCAAGATAAAAGGCTTCTAAATTCTCATCAAAATTTTCTTCATAACTAATACCATTTTTATTGGCCTGTTCAATAAACATCGAATGAATCCGCTCTAAGAATGCTGTGAAATCAATCTTCTCTTTTATGTTATATACTTTTCCACTCTCGATTTTGTTCATATCTAAAATATCATTCAAGAGAGACAATAAATATTTTGCAGACACATCGATTTTATTTATGCAATCAATCAAAGTATCAATTTCATCACTATGTTCCTTTGCAATTGCACTCATTCCGATAATTGCGTTCATCGGTGTACGGATTTCATGACTCATTCTTGACAAGAAATCTGTCTTTGCCATATTGGCATGTTTTGTTGCTAGAAGTGCTGCTTCTAATGCTTGATTTTTCTTCTGGTCTTCCTCATAAATATGTGTAATATCATTTACAGTCAGAATGATTTCTAATTTATCCTGATCCAAAATTGAGAATCGCATTTTTTTTCGATGAACGAAACCATCTGGCTGATCGGACCTAAAAAAAATCAAATAATCTTTTTGTGTTTGTAATTGATGAATCACAGTGGATAGATTCACTTCTGTAAATAATCGCTCCTGATCTTCCTTCATCACACAAGCGTTAATTTGTTGTTTGGCAAAAAGATCAAAATTCTCCCCCTGCACTTTTGGAATAGTGCCTTCACATACTTCATTGGACACAATCTCGTAGCGCTTACTTCTTCCATCAATATACGCAAGATAGTCATAATCCGCCTTTACCGCTCCATTGATAAGCTTTGACAATATTCTTTCTCTACTAATGTCAGTCGTATATACAAAGCACTGTATTTCTCCGGTAACAGGATGTGACATCAATCGAATAGTTGCGCGAAGGGTTTTAGGCTTACCATCCCTCATTGTACGCATATATTCCAACACAATCTCCGTTCTTCCATTCCTGCATTGATTCATCAAATTCGGAACAGTCAAAATATGTCCTATTTTTTCACGCTCTTCGTCTTCCGTAATTGTACCGACCACATATTTAAATAAATCAGATGCCTTTGAAAAACTACATAAAATATCCGTATAATCGTGATTACTATTGGAAGACATTACAATATCTTTCGTTAGATTGATCCAAAAAGAGACCAGATAATTTTTTTGTTCAAATTTTCGATACTGAATTTCCTCATAGTAACGATTTTCTAGGGCTTTTTGTTCCTCAATATTCCACATACATCCGATTGCATAGATGGCCTTTCCTTTATCGTTCTTCATCGCCGTGTAGTTCATGAGGCAGCAACTCTTTTCTCCAGAAGAATTTCGATAGAAGATTTCCCCTTCCGTTCGATTGGCTCCTCCTCGTATTTCTTCATGAATCGCTATAAAGATATCCATACTTTCTGGACAAATCAAATTCGCGTTCATTACTTCATCAAAATTATACTCTGTTCTCTCTGTTTTAAACTGAAAATCTTCCACATCACCAGAAATAATATGAAAGATATTCCGTATGATGTCATATTTCCAGATATAAATTTTAGATAAACGATAGGCAATTCGAAAGATTTCTTGGGTCTGCCTGAGTTCCTCGTTCTGAATATCCAAACGCATTTTTTCCTCTTCCAGCTTCGAATTATAATTCCCCATAATCTTCCGAATATTCTGCTCTAGATACGAGGTTGGAAAAAATTCTCCATTTTCCTGTAATTCGTTTGCCAAAGACGAATGAAAACTACAAATTTTTAAATGACCTTCTTCCTTTCTCATGGTACAACTTACCCGCATTTGAATAAAGAGCAAAGGATTTCTTCTCATCTTTGCATTCACTCGGACATCATAATGAAGCGATTCATTCGAAAGAATCTGCTCGTGTATTCCAAATAGTTCATAGGAAAAAGCTTCTGGAATGGATTCCATATTATCCAAAAGCAATTTTGAAACCTGATTCGATCCATATGCTTCTTCATTCTGTCCAGTTCCAATCCAGTTCACATCCTCTGTCAATAATTCCATAACTAGACTATGATCTCTTTTTATCAAATAGGTATCAAAAAATCGATTCAGTAAATCCGTTCCATTATTATTCACTATTTTGTCATCTCCGCTCTATTTGTAAGTTATTTCAACGGTTTCGTATAAATTGTATGTATGATTTATATTTTACTACAAACATTGCCGTATTTCAATACAACAAAAAAACCGATTTAAAATAAATCGGCTTTTTTCTAATCCGTGCATTCTGCTTTGAAGTCATCACATGAACGTTACCTTTTTAGTTTGCTCGGTCCAGGCACCCCTACGGCACACAAAAGATTCTTCTTAGTGCTGCTTTGTTCCCAACCTGACACGATTCGTAGATTTTCGTTGCGTAAGACCCAGACGTCAACACCACTTGAAAAGGGCAGCTTCACACTTATAATCCGA